>JAKIZI010000027.1 GCA_022708105.1 Bacteroidota bacterium | reverse complement strand
ATCGGTGCAAGCCGCAGATACCCGCCGCCGAAAAAACTCACCCGCCTGCCGCAAACCTCAACCACCGATTGAGGAATCTCCAAAAGAGAGCCGTCATGTGCATCCATCTGATGCGGTTCCCGGTTAAAATCAGCAATACCGCCGTGTCCGCGTTTCGCCGGAAAAACGCTTGAATCATAGACAAAACCAGCAGCCCGAATCTCATCAAACAGCCACGGCGTGTCAGCCGTGGTGCCAAAACCCGCCGCACGAAACCCGAAAACCTCAGCACCCGTAATATCCTCGAGAATCTTTTTCCCATGCCGGATATCTTCCCGGAATTTTTCACGTCCCGCTTCATAGGCAAGCACATGCGCATATCCGTGACTGGCAATTTCATGGCCGGCCTCGGCGCACCGGCGTAATAGGGCAGGGTGCTTTTCCGCCGCCCACCCCAGCCAGAACATGGTGGTATTAACCTTGTATTCATCCAGCAGCGAAAGAAGCAATTCCATGTTGCGCTGAAGGCGCGATTCCAGCCCCGCCCATTGTCTGAAATCAGGCACCGCCGGATCATCCAGAATATGAAACCATTCTTCCACATCGATGGTTAAAAAACCGATGGCATGATCAGATGACATCGTTATCACCCCAACTGATTGACCATGCTTTAGGATCAAAGATCAGATGATTTAAAGATGGGTCAAAGCACCTGGCGCCGAAGTACAAGGGTTGCGGAAATAAACGTTCGGGCAGCGGCAGAAATAATTTCTTCCTGAAAATATGCAGATATTTTGAACCGGGCGTCAAAAGAACACTGGCAAACGCGCACTCGTTTTTCTTGGCGACGTTCACAACATAGCGAATCAACAGATCCGCGGCGTATTTAAAATTCAGATCAACCAGAAAATCCATGATGAAGATCGTATCGCCAAAATTCATATTGGTACAGGCAATGACCACGTAGCCGGCCGGCTGAAAACCCTGCCAGATACTGACAATATGATATTTGTTTTCGGGTTTGGTGACGTAACGCCAGTTGAGATAAGCTTTATTGCGCACCGCCCATAAGCGGTGCTGGTTACGGCAACGCATCCAGAGGTCATCCGCCCAATCGCCGAATTCCGTTTCCACATGCAGTTTGTACTTCCCGGATTTTCCTGTAAGCAGGGACGCTGCATCCTGAAAAGCGCTTTCTGACGCAGCCGAAGGACCGGTCTCGCTGTGGAATATTTTTCTGGAAATGCTTTTGGAAATCCGTACCGGCCGGATATGAACGGGCGCGGGCATGATCTGTTGCCATTGGAGATATTTGATAAAGCCGTGAATCGAATTGCGATTGGGAAAGCCGTAAATAAAACCTTGCCCGGCATTTGTTTGCTCTCTGTAAAGCGCTTCGGCGGCAACCCGGAAAATGCCCAGGCCTCCATACTCCGGATCAGTCATGGTATCGTGAGAAAGCGTCGCTGTAGAATTGCTGCCATTGGCATACATTTGCACAGGACTTGCGGCATATTGGCCGACAAGTCTTTCATTGTCCCATGCCAGTTTAACAAACAGACCGTCAGCCGGATTTTCAAGAAACTCCCATCGCCAGTGGCGCAGGCTTTCCGTTTTTCCCATCGGCTTGCCGAAAACCTTTTCAAACAAGGCGCAAATAGCGTTTTCATCACCGGGGTGGTAACCCCTTATCTCAAATGACTTCTTTACATTTTCTTTTTTTTCTTCAGACATCAGCAAGATTATTCACATATTGGATATATAAATCTGAAACCCTGTCCCAAGTATAATTATCCACAACACGCTGGAAATTGGCCTCTTTTTGAATTTCCAAATCTTTATGATTTCTTAAAATGTACAGCAGTTTATCGCAAAGATCGTCAATATTTTCATATTTGACCAACACACCATTATTGCCCAACGCCTCCTTGTTGGCGGGAATATCCGACGCCAGGCAAATTCTTTTGTGGCTCATAGCCTCCAGTAATGTAATGGGCAAACCCTCCAATGTAGAAGGTAAACAAAACGCGAAGCATTTGCTCAACAGCATTTCTTTGTCGTTGCCGTAAACAGCGCCGGTAAATATCACATTGGGATTATCAACACCCAATTGATGCAGATATTTAACGTACTGCAAATCGGCGTCGTTACTTCCCGCAATGACTAGTTTCTTTCCGTTAATGGCGCTTTTATTAAACGCTTTTATCAGATAGTCGGGATTCTTATCCTGCACGAGTCGTCCCAGATATAAATAATAACCTTCGACTTCAAGATTGAATTTCTCCAGAATATTGCTTTCGTAAGCGTCCGCGGGCAGATTAACCGCGGTAGGTATTGTCACACATTTCTTGCCGTATTCTGTAAGAAAAAAATCTGTTTGTTCCTGGCTGACAGCTGTAATATTTTTCATTATCTTCACAGTCAGCCATTCCATAAACTTCATGATAATCTGCTGCCGGGACGTATATTTTGTCCGCTTCCATTCCAGTCCGTGACTCTGGTAAACAATCGTTTTTCCAAAAACAGCGGCAAACCACGCCGCCATGGTAGGACCCCAGCCATTATAATGATATATTTTTGCGTCGCGTTCTTTAAAAAGCGCTTGAATCGTTGCTTTGTGCCCTAAAAGCATCTTGCACAGATACCTGCCGCCAATTGATTTGTTATGGACAACCTTAAAGCCGTTCACATATTCGACTTCATTCCTGTCGCTTTCACAAAAAACGATGGGTTCATGTCCTTTGTTTTTTAAGCACGTTGCAAGGTTATACATATAATTTTCTATGCCGCCCAACTCGTGTATATTCCTGCCGCCGATAAATATAATTTTCATGATTAGTGTTTAAAAGAAATGCAATCTTGAAGTCTATCTGAGACCCTGCTTATCGTTATTGCCGACATGAAAAAAGGGGATGCATTGCGTATCCGTGCCGAAACCTCGAACAGAATTTAATTTGTTTTTTATGACCCACGGAAGAATATGGCGAATGTATTTTTTCATGACCGGCGAGGCAGTGCCGATCATCCAACAGCTTTTTGGACAATGGGCAACCTTTTCCCTGACCGCTTGCGCTTTTTCGCTGTTCCATATTTCCCTAAAATCGTCGACATCATGTAAATTCCCCATACTTTCAAACCAGTATTTTTCCTCCATGCCGTTGCAGGGCAGAACTTCGCCGTACGGATCAATGAAAAAATTCTCCGTGCCTGCCTCGCAAGGCAACAATCTGCGACCACCTCTAATATAGTTAATCAAACCTAAATTAAAGAAAGCACGGAACCACGATTTTGGATGTTTCTCTTTCAACAATCTATTGATTAACTCTTCAAAATTGTCGCAGACTTCATTAATATTCGTAATCCGGTTATCAAACTTGTGGAAATAAAAAGAATTGTGAAAAGCCGCTGTGGCAAACTCAAGGTTTAGATTCTTGCCCAACTCATAAAGCCAGAGCATATCTTCAGAATTATGGTTCGAAACCGTAATGCCGAAGCCTATATCCTTCACGCACATTTTTTTCAAACCGAGCAAAACCCGCAAACCACGGTCAAAACCGCCCGGCTGGCCGCGTAGTTCATCATTCTTTTGCGAAAGCCCTTCAATGCTCACGCGAAACCCGAGTTTCGGGAATTCCTTGGCTAGAGTAAAAATTCGTTCTTCGAACCAACCGCTGGTGGAAATGACAACACGATTTGTTTTTGTATAAAGAATGCGGATAATTTCTGGCAAATCTTCACGAATAAGAGGTTCGCCCCCTGTGAGATTAACACCGTCTACACGTGGTAATTTATTTAAAAGCTCCGGTTTAAATTCACAGCTTTTTTCTGTAGGATTCTGCCAGATATTACACATCTGGCATTTCATTGGGCAGCGGTAGGTAACAATTATTGAAGCGTCCATTTGAGACCGATCTTTCTTAAATGATTCTAATATTATTTTTTCGGCACAAAATATTTTACAACTTTGGCAGGATTTCCCGCAATTATACAGTTTGCGGGCATATCTTTTGTGACAACGGCACCGGCTGCAACAATTGAATTTTCTCCAATCATTACATTACGAAGAACTATTGCGCCACTCCCAATAAATACATTTTTCTTCAGTATTACTGTTCCTGTTCCATCATCTTCGTTGAAAGGTATGTGACGATATACCGAATGATCATGGGCGATAATTTTCGCACCGGATGTAATATAGACGTTGTCTTCAATGATAATGCTTTTAGGATATGTTGTGTCTATTGTTGCATGGTGGCTTATAAAAACATTGTTTCCGATAGACACCCCAAGCAGGCGATAGTAAGAAACAACAAATTTGCGGATATATTTTCCTAGCAAATATTTAATTTTATGCATATTACCCTTTTTCTTTATTTTTTAAAGATATAATGTCGTTATAAAATGTATCCAGTCTTTGATAATATAATTCTTCATTAAAATTATCCGCCGCAAATTGTAGGGCATTATCGCTCATCGCTTTATAATCCTGCTCATTTAATTGACTGGCCCGCGCAATGACATGTTTTAAGCTTTCCGCATCTTTTGGAGCAAACAAAAATCCTGTTTTGCCATCCGGCAGAATTTCCGGTATGCCTCCGATGTTCGCACCTATCACCGGCACACCCATAGAATAGGCCTCAATAATCGTCATCGGATTATTTTCATACCATTCCGAAGGTACAATAACAAACGCCGCCTCCGAAATGAATTTCTTCAGCGCGACACCCGTTTTAAATCCCACAAATTCGATATTTTCAATTTTATTCTTGCGAACATAATCAATAAGCTCTTCTTCTTCCGGGCCTGTACCAACAATTTTAAGCGGATAATCCGGCATTCGATGGAATGCTTCAATAAGGCAATGCAGGCCTTTTTCGTGCGATAATCTTCCAAAATATAAGAAATATTTCCTTTCATTCTGAGCCAAATAACGACGGTTTGATTGTGCAACAAAGTTATACAAAACCATAGCAGGAACATTGGAAAAGCCGTGATTGTATTGTAAGTGTTTTTGCTTTGCGAAGTTGCTTACATAAATTATACCATCCAAATATTTAACCGGTGAAAAAAAAGCATTTCTAAAATACATTTCAGCAGTCATAATAAGACTTTCTAAAAGATTGCCTTTGGAACATCTTCTTAGGGCACACCAGTAAAAATATTTGCCTTGACATTTTTTACATACATTACCGCGTGTATCAGTGAAGGTATAAGCAGGGCAAACCATGCGATAATCGTGTGCCGTGTGTATTAACGGGATTTCGTGCTTTCTTAAAACCGAAAAAATAGATGGTGAAATATTGCCC
Organism: Bacteroidota bacterium; assembly: GCA_022708105.1. Taxonomy (GTDB): domain Bacteria; phylum Bacteroidota; class Bacteroidia; order Bacteroidales; family WCHB1-69; genus DUOL01. The sequence goes on along the minus strand of JAKIZI010000027.1, from coordinate 14,563 downwards.
CAAAAAAGATGAGCATGCGCGATATCGGGTTTTTCGGCCTTAATCAGTTTCTCAAGTTTGTCTTTGGCTTCGCGGTTATAAAAATAATTTTGCAAACCTTTCCAGCGGGACATATCATTGATATTGGAAATAAAATATTGGTTTTGCGCGCAAGGCAGATTTTCTGCCATATTGCTGGAAAAAAAGATAACTTCATGATTGTTTTTTTTAAGAAGTTCAGCCGTGTTGAAATAAACAGTTTCCGATCCACCGCGGCGATAATGGAAATTGTTAATTTGAAGGATTTTCATTACGTTTTAAGACATTACCTAATCGAATTTTAAGTCAATAATATCATGCGGGAAAATCCTTTTATCTATCGGTGGTAATTCCATGTAGTTTCCATACATAATAGTTAGATATGTATGCCAATTTTTTATTGTTTGAAATTCCCAATTTTCGAACATTATGTTTTCATAATCATTAAAAATATTAACGGGCATCAACATTTTATCATTAAATCGGTGTCGTGAAAGCGAAAACCTGTCAGCGTATGTAAATTTGTTTTTTCCTATGTTGTTCTTTACGCGAATAGATGTTTCAAGTTTGTTCAATTTTTGCGTACTTATAAGTCGCGCCAATGGCCACAACATGATACGAATAATTCGTACAAAGAGACTACTAGATATTTTTGCCCTTTCAAAAGTATATGAATTCTTTATTGCCAGAATTAGTGCCAATGCATAATTGTCCATCAAGCGCACTATACGATTCGATGGGACACGGTCGATTGGAAAGACATCAATAACTACACCTTTTTTGATTTGCAGTGCCTTTGTGCACCTCTGAATCAACACCGCACTGATGTTTACTATCTTGGCAAAATTAAACGGATATTCTTTGTCTGTTTCGTATGTTTGAATAAACAAATGTTTTGGCATCAATTGCTGAGCTTTTGATATAAACTTATTATAATCCTCCCTTAACATAGCGACATCAATATCATCATCCCATGGGATAAAACCTTTGTGCCTTACAGCACCTATAAGGGTTCCTGACGAAAGGCTATATTTTACTCCAAGCTGCTTACAAACCTTATCAAATTCAACCAAGATTTTCAGCTCTTCCTCTTTCACTTTTTGTAACAATTCTGTACTGATTTTCACTTTAAAATCTCGTAGAAAATAAACTTTTTTTAGTATGTTCAAAGGCACATTTATCGCTTTTAAAATCAAATATCTTTGTTGTTTAAAATGTCTCTTAGTTTACTAGATGAAATTCCTTCTGTTCTTTTTAATTCGATAATCTGTTTGTTGTTCTTCGCACACCACTCAAATGCTTTTTTAAAGTATTGATGATTTTGATCAGGCCCATGAACAAATATATCAAAATCAACATTTTCCACTAATATATCAACTCTTTCGTACGATATGACTTCATCCACAAACCGTAAAGAATTTACAATTCTCATCCGCTCTTCAAGTGTATATAGAAATTTTATTCCCTTTATATTTAATTTATCGTCATGCACAGCAACAATTAAATAATCACCTTGTCCTTTGGCCGATTCCAAGACATTTAAATGACCTAAATGAAAAAAGTCAAAGACACCTACTGTAAGCACTTTTTTTGTTTGATTTTTCATTGTTGCTATTGTTCCTTCCCACTATATTTTACTGAATATTGCGGAAAAACAAATAGTTCTGCTTCTCTAAAATATTCCGATATATCGGGCGGAGAATATTCCTTACTATTTTCCCTGCGCTGCTCCAATCAGTTGAGTACCGATATTGTAATTTTATAGGGATTATAACTTCTTCCATACCTGCTTTATTTGCCATTACAACAAGAGATGTCCTTCTGAAACAATTAATATGCTCTAAGGGGGCCACGGCGTTTAGACAATTTCTTGCTCCTTTTTGTGCTTGCCAGTCCATAATTTTCAAGCGACGATTGATATCGTTTGCAGAAGGAACACTTATTTTTATCATGCCATCTTTTTTAAGTGATGATTTTAAGTATCGGAGTGTTTGTAAGGGTTCAGGGATATGCTCGAATACCTGCTCTGTATTTATGAAATCAAAGCGGTGTCTGGTGATTTCATCCCACGCGATAACCTTAATCGCATTTAATTTTGCGTTTTCAATTCTTTCTTTGGACAATTCTAAACCTACTGAATCGCAACCAAAAGCCTTTGCCATAAGCGCCCAGTTACCCCAACCCATACCAAAATCAAGAAAACTTAATGCTGACGGATTTTCACCAAAATAAGCAATAAGTTGCATAATTTCTTGCGCATAACCCGCATAATACCCAAGGCCCTTTCCATAGCGGTTGGAACTAAATGCCTTTTGCGAATCTATCCATTGATCATACAGCTTTGCCATTAAAAATTCGTTTGGAATATATTTTTGAAAAATCATACCACAACTAGAACATTCTACTAACATGTAAGTTGCCCCTTCGAGGTACTCAAATTCAACTACACCTTGAGGCAAATAAAAAGCTGTTAAATAATCCTTAATTGGAGGTTTATCATATTCAGCTTGGTATATTGTCTTGCAGTTGCCAGAGGCGCATGCCGGGCATTCATCGCGCTTTATAAACCAAGGATTTCCCATATAATCCCTAAATAGTTAATCATTAATGTATGCAAGTAATGATTGATTTACTCATAACATAATAGTATGCAAAACAAACGGGTAAAATTATAGGAACATTTTGGAATGTTACTTGCGAATACGCAAAAAAATCAAAAATAAATACTCCTAAAAACCCGGCTAGCCCAAGTGCAATTATCTTGTTATCAACCGGAATTTCATTAGCATAAAAAGATTTATTGAAAAATTGTGAGAATACTTTAAACACAAAAAGAAAATAAACAATTGCTCCCAAAAAACCAATCTGCATTGCGGAAAAAAGGACACCAGTTCTTGCGCCATAGCCGATATTGTATTTAATGCCTGTTAGCATTGTTTCTGTCATAATAACGTCACCGGGTATAGTATATTTTGACATTACAATATCGCCAGGCCCTAATCCCAGCAACAAGGAAAGCAGCCCATTGTTTTTCAATAATTCATAAACGGCGAGTGGTGCTTCCCCTCTACCAAAATATTGAATACCCTCAATCGGTCGTCCAGGATTAAGGTAATGATCGATGAAATTTATAACATAAGCAGGGTCAAAACTGCCCCCCATTATATTTTCCGGATTCAGAGACGGAACAAGAGTAAAACTAAAATACATCAGCAATCCTGTAACAATTAAGATAACGGGTGTGATTATTAACGCATTCCGCAAGAAATTTTCCTGTGTATAGCGAAGATAAACTATATATTGAATCAAGAGTAATAGTGGCAAAAGAAAAAGATGGCCTCTTTTTATGCCAACGACCGAAAAGATGAAAAAACCAAAAATTAAAATAATATAAACAAGCTTTCGCTTGTATAAATAGGCACTAAAGGAAAAAGTAATGCCCACTAGGGCAAAAATGGCTGTTATACTGCCATTGAGTAATGATATTGTGCCAATATAATATTCAGTTTGATTAGTAATTGGATAACGTGCTAGATTAACGACAATTTGACTGGAAAAAAGCAAGATAATAAATTTTAGCAGATTTTCCCTATCTATGTCGGGAAGTTTAATATTATGGAAAAGCACGAACACCGCCACAAACAAAAGATATTTTCGCAAAAATAACAATAATTGAACAAAGTTTACAGGATTAATAATGTATGAAATCAAACAAATTAGAACAAACCCAACGATATAACGTAAATAAGGTATCTCACGCCGCGGGGTGATGAGTAAAACATAAATTGTTAGAGCCCATATCAGCAATTCACAAATTTTTAATGAATCATTGGTATCAAAACCGGACAACAATTCAATGCTTCCTGCGGTAAATGCCAAAGAAAGGATAAGATAAAGGACAAGGGCTTTTCCTCTAAACTTAAATAAATAATAAAAGATGATCGGAAGAACAAATACGACTAAATAACCGACCCTGATGTCGTCATATATATACATTTTAATTTCTTAATATGGGTAGTAAAATGTTTTTTACTATTTTTCCCCAATGATATTCGCTTAAAGATTGTCTGATTTTACTGTCATCATATTTACCGAGACTTTCATAAACTTTTTCCAGTGCAGCGCAAAAACTATTTTCATTGTCCTGGCAAATTACGCCATTTACATCATTAATATATTTCCTGTTTTCACCTGTATCGGTTGCAATTGTTATCAGCCCAGATAAAGCATATTCAAAAATCTTTGTTGATGGCTGAACATCGTAATAAGGTGTCTGCGGCACAAAACAAACACCAATAGTGGCGTTTTTGATATATTGCTTTAGCTCCTGATGATGTTTCCGTCCATGAAATTTTATAATCTCGCTTAAATTGTTTTTTTTGATGGCATCTTTAATTTTATCTACATCGTCTTCAATGTGGCTGAATCCAATAATATCATATCGCAAAGAAACCTTTCCACCGTGCATCGCGTGAAATCTTGAAAATCCCTCAATTGTTTTTTCTATTTGTCGTTTATGCAATGTGCCTATGTAAAGCAAATGCATCTTATCATATTGCTTTATGGTATCATCAAGCACATTCGCGCCTAAAGGAACAATAGCTCTTTTGTTTTGAGGCAATTTGAGCAAGTTGGCTAAACTATAGGATAGTGAAATAACTTTATCGAAAAATAAACAGGAAAATAAAGTCATCCGGTTGTATAAGAACCTTTGGAATCTATTATCGTTTAGCGAGCCTGTGTGAATGGCAAGAATCTTTTCCCTGGCTTCACAAAAAAGGCCAAGGAGGTATACCCATCTAAAATACACACAGAATACGGTGTTATAGTCTTTCTGCCTGGACATTATGATGGCATGAAATATAAAGCTTAAATGTCGCTGTGCTCTGTTCTCATCAGGCATGTGGTAGATGACGTTGATACCGGATTCATTTATCTTTGTCAGTCCTCTATCAAAACATAAAAAATCAATTTCAAAATCATTCTTCAGATATTTGCAATAATGATGGATACCTGCAGCATGGCCAAACTGATTGTGGTTAACAATCAGTAAGCTTTTTTTTTGTTTATTCATTTACTATTCTCTACGGTATTTATTTGGTAAAGTATCCTTGTGAAGTCATGGCCGCCTTCAAAAAATACGCTTTAAAAAATGGCTATTTCAAGGTCTCATATATTTATTTTTTTCAATGTACCGTATTACCCTTCACTTCTATTTATTTTGGTAATTCAATAAGTGCGCCAAGTTTTTCATCCCACTCTGGTGGTCTCCAACGACAGAATCCGCCTGAAGGATAGAATGTCATTTCACCAAATTTAAGAGACCCGTCGTTAAGTCTGTAAAAATCAACTCTAACATGAGAAAAATCTTGACATAAAATACCGGCTATCTTTAATAATTCTCGTAAATTATCAGGTTTAGGAATTTCTTGCTCATATTGCTGCGGCCCAGAGACAAAAGGCATTCTATTCCATTCAAGATCATAAAAGACCATTTTCAGTTTATTGTAACGTTCTGCCATAAACGCTATGTAATGGGGTTTCCCATTAAAGCACCACACTTTGTAATCATAAAGTTCTTCATCCTGGTTTTCCAGAAACTCTTCAGCAATAATTTGTGGCTTAATGTCTTTATAACACAATTCTAAACTCCAAAAAGCAATATTTGTTTTTTGCCATTGTCTTATTTCTTTTATTACATACGCCATATTAAGATGAGCTTTATCTTTAACAATAATATTCATCGCGGAACCATGCGTAGCCTTCAGAACAAAACGATTTGGCAACACGTTAAAATTTATATCGTCAAAACGATCCCAAACACCCAAGAGCGGTACTAAATATTGATTCCCTATTCTTTCTTTAATCCATTCACGCACATTATATTTATCCGCAAGAAGAGATTTGATAGGCGTTGAATCATAAAGCTTAAGCCATTGAATTTTTTCATTGAAGGTTTTTGGGTTTTTCAAATCTAGCTTTTTTTGAAATTTCCACTTTATAGAATAGAGTAATTTTAATGAAAAAGGATAGAATCGCGCTGGTAAAACAGAATTGACTCTATAGAATAAAATGGAAATGCAATTAGACAGTCTTTTTTTGATATACATTATAAAATTATTCTCTGATCAAGGCAAATTTTTGAAGAACATTCGTTAGATTATATTTTTTGTAAAAATAATATATCATAACCGCATTAAAAAGTCCCAGAACAAGCCAAATTATATATTTATGAAAAATTGATTGTTTCAAAAAAAAGCAGATTAAGACGCCAACGATCAGCATTAAAATTGGTTTCACTGGCAAATTTATCTGTATTTCTCTTTTCGTGTAATAAGATGAAATAAAATATGATGCGATTCTCGAAATGCCAAGTGCTATTGGTACAACAATAACGCCATAAAAAGGTAAAAGCGTGATAATCAATGCTATGTTTAAGGTGCTTCCCATGATGGTCGCGTATGAAACATACTTGGTTTTTCTGCTTATATTAGGCCCCATGATTGAAAACCAGTTTAGAATTGTGATGCTCATAGGTATGGACAAGATTATTAAATATTTTCCCGCCTCGATATAGTTTTTATTGCTTAACAATAAGACTATTTCATTCGATAATAACGAAATGTTAATTGACAAAATCAACAAAATAGATGCGACTACATTAAATAATCGTAAAACTTCAGTGGAAAATTTTTTGTTTTTTATGTTTTCATAAAGATATGGGTACCATACATTACCGAAAGCTATATTAAATAGAAGAAAAACTGACGATATCCGAAGAGCTACCGAATATATCCCGACATCTTTAACAGAAACATATTTGCCTATTAATATCTGGCCTAAAGAACTATCCAGCCAACCCGCAAGAATTGCTGGCAATGTCGGGAGAGAAAAAACAAGGATACGCTGAAGTAAGTTTTTATCAAACCTGATTTTTATAAACTCTTTGTTCAGAAAGAAAAAGAAAAGAATTCCAATGATCTCGCCACCCAAAATGCCGTAAAACACCCCTACAATTCCTGCTCTTAGCGCCACTACAAAATAAATAGTTAAACTAATCTGAATGAGTAATTGAAATACAGTGCCTACGGAATATAATACAGCTTTTTGCTTGTAGCGCGTTAAAATAGCGAAGTAAGAAAATAAACTTCCGGCTGGTATCGTGAGCAACATTACAACAAAAGATTTTTCATAGCCTGCCACATTTAAAACGTTTACAATCCAGAAGTGTTGGGTAGTGTATAAAATTACAAAAACGATGATTGAAAAAAACAAGATTGAATAGAATCCAGTTGAAATGAGTTTGATTCTATCAATATCTTTTTCGTAATAATCGCGGGCAACGCCAGAGTGTATATTTAAATTGGAGAAAAGGTCAATTATACCTTTAGCGGCTGTGATCAACGCCATTGCTCCGTACTCATTCTGGCTGAGCACGTTCGTATAAATAGGCAATAAAAAAACTGCTGCAATTTTGCCCAATATAGATGCAAAACCATAAATAAAGAATTGTTTAAAAAATTTAATCATTTGTTTAGAAGGACAATGTATCAGGTTGGAGTTTCTTTTAATAATGCGTCGTATATATCAATCCAATTTTTAATAACCTTTTCCCATGTTTCAAACCCCCATTTCTTTTTATTGCCCTGACAAATTTTAAGCTCGTCATTGATATTTGAAGAAATTTTTAAGATAAGCGCAGGCAAAGACGAATCAATTTTGCTTAATTCATGAAAATAAAGTTTTTTTTCTTTAAACGCTTTATAAGGTAACCAATCGCCTGCGATGAGAATAGCACCTGCCAATAATGATTCTATAATGCTGGCGGAGCGACCATCAGTTGTGGATAACTGAATTATAATGTCTGTTGCATTTCTCAACCGGGCAATTTCAGCGTCGGTCATTTTTTTTGTTAATAATTTGTAATTGGCCTTATATGAGTTAACTAAAGCTTCAATTTTATTTATGTAATCCCCTGTGCACCCATGATTCATCGGCAAGATAATTACAAATTTATCTTTTTCGTTTATAAATTTTGTGTCTTCAAAAAGTGTTTTTATAATTTTAGAGTGCTGGTGTAGCTCTTTACCGCTGTATCCAATAGATATCGTTATTTTATTCTCATTTATACCAAGCAGGCCCTTGCTTTTTTTCTTTGGTTCAGAAGCTACTAATCTTTCTATTTGTTCATATATGCTTGAACCATAAATGGCATAATTTAACTTGTATTCATTGTTGCAGTGTTTTTGAATTTCCTGGCGTTGCTCAATTGTGGCATACGTAATCACATCAATGCACTTAAGAAAATTTTTTAGTAAATACCTATAGAGCAAATTACTATAAAAAAAGTGCTGCGTGTTGAACTCTGCCCCCCAAAATGTCGCGATACTTTTGCTGGAATATTTGCTGGTAATTGTAGGAAACAAAATCGCTTCGGGCACTAACCATTTAAAATGGATTATGTCCCATTTATTTTTATTTCTTTTTAAGAAAGAATAGAGCGAAAACCATGAATAAAATGGTTTGATAATCGTACGTACCCCTTTTATTTTTTTAAAGCAGGATTTGTCCCAGGCACTAACAGTTACATTGTCACAGGATGATAAATCATATTTGCCAGATACGTCCGAAACAGAAAAAATATCAATTTTTATGTCCGGCTTTTGCAGTTTGAGATTTTTGCAGTAATGTTCAAAAAATATACTGTCAGCTGATCCAATTAAAAGAATTTCCATTTTAACTTTCTTTGCTCTTCAAATATTCGCCCCAGGCGCCAATATCTTTCCAGGATTTTTCACTTACAGGGAAGACGCCAATACGACCTTTTCTTTTTCTTACGTTTTCAATCAGTTGCGTCATATGGAACACTACATTTTCCGGTATTTCGTTTAATAAATGCGGTTCTAAAATATAAATGCCGGTGTTAATTTTAAAAGAGATTTCCGGCTTTTCTATAAGTTCCAGTAATTTCCCGTTTTCGCCGGTTTCTATGGTGCCATATGGTATGGGATAGTGTTTCAGGGCTGCAACAACAGTAATCTCATTTTTATTTTCCCGGTGATATTTTAATACTTCCGAGTAATCCTGATCGATGAGGATGTCGCAATTGCTAACAAACAATGTCTCTTTAATCTGGCCTTTGAGCAGCGACAGGCTGCCCGCTGTACCCATAGGCTTATCTTCTTTAATGTATTGAATATTATAGGGCAGATTTTGTTTTGATAAATAGTATTCGATCAACTCGGCTTTGTAATTTACTGAAATGTAAAATGTATCGCAACCATGCTCGTTAAAACGTTCAAATATTTCTTCTATAAAAGTCTTATCATTTATGGGTATCAGCGGTTTGGGAAGCACGTTTGTTAGCGGCTTAAGTCTTGTACCAAGCCCGCCTGCCATAATTACAACGGGCAAATTGAAACGAAATAGTGGCTCTTTTTTTGTTTCACCAAATAAATCTTCCCAGAAATAAACATTTACCAGATGACTGTTCTCATCAACAACCGGCATGAGTTCGGCACGAAGAGAAAACATTTTGTTTTTTATAGATTCAAGCGCTTCATCTTTAATTGCATATATTTTGTTTTTATCCAGAATGGTTGAAACTTTTTCATTCAGGTCAGTGTTTTTAATGATTGCCCTTTGAATATCACCGATCGTGATTATTCCAATAAATTGCTCGTCACTGAAAACAAAGAGAAGCTTAACTTTTTCACTGTCCATTTTCTTCAAGCAGTGAAGAATCGATTCATTGCTGCCTATAATGCGATTGGCAATTCTGTTTTTAAAATTCATATTTTATTTCCAAGAAGCATAACGCATAAAGTGAATAATATTAAATTACTTGCTTAATTCAAAATGAACTTTTATTCTAAAACCGCCTTATTCTCCGTAAATTTTTAGAAAATACTTTCTTCCCCTATGTATGAACCATAATGGGTAATTATCGTTATCAGCTATTCTAAAATGATCAAATTGTTCAGCAATAGATTTTAAAGGGTCTATTTGATCATCTTTAACCGTTCTCTTTTGATAATAACTTTCGTTACCAGTTTGGAATATAGGATTTAATTTGTTTCGATTATCAACAAAATTCAAGCACATATCAATAATTTTTTGCGCTAGCTTTTCTCTTAATTCATTATATAATTCTGTGCCATTAAATTTTAAAACTTCTTTCAAGTAGTATGGCCCTGCATCTACCTTTTCAACAACTTCGAACAATGTTAACGTAATTTCATTTACGCCTGCCAATATTTGCCATTGAAGTGGCGCAAAACCTTTCCCCTGCGGTAAGTCGCTTGCATGCACAACAATATTATGTGTGTTTAATTTCAAGTAGTTACTTTCAATAATTCTTGAGCAACTAAGCAAGAAACAGATATCACCATGGATTAAGTCTGATTTGTCAAAGATATAAGAGACTTCATGATTTCGGTTTTCTATTTTTTTCTTTAAAATATGACCGAAAGGTATAAACCAACTTTTTATGTTGTCTGTCAATATTTGAATTTTCATGTTTACCTCAATAGCATGTTGACCTTATGGATTTTGCTATATATTGAACATCAGACTCAGTTAATTTACTGTACATGGGCAGTGTAATCTCGTTGTCTGTAACATAATCGGTCTTGGGTAAATTTGCACTATACTTCTTATATATTGAAAACTGATGCACTGCCGGATAATGAACACTTGTCTGAATTCCTTTGGCATGTAACGCCTCACGCACTCTATCACGATTATCTACGGTCGAATCTTTCAGCACTATAGGCATAATGTAATTGGAAACAAACTCATCATTTTCGGCAAAAGGAACAATAATCTTATCTATATTTTTAAAGGCATCTAAATACCACGATCTGACTCTGGCACGCTTTTCAAGATCTTCTCTAAGGTGGTGCAGTTGTGAAATTCCCAGTGCTGCGCGAAGATCATCCATGCGGTAATTGTAACCCAAGTCAACGACGTCATAAGCATTTGCGTGGCCTTTTGCGCGCTGATAGGACATCGTAGTCATGCCGTGTGACCGAAGCAAGCGAACCCGTTTTGCTAGATCCTCGTTGTTTGTTACCAGCATGCCGCCTTCACCTGTGCTGATGTTTTTATTCGAGAAAAAACTAAAGCAGCCCACATCGCCTATAGTGCCCAGTTTCTTACCTTTATATTCTGAAAGCGGCCCGTGACAGGCATCTTCTATGACAGAAAGGTTATGCTTTTTGGCAATTTCCATAATCCTGTCCATTTCAGCGGGAAATCCGGCCATGTGCACAACAATGATGGCTTTTGTTTTCGGCGTGATTCGTTTTTCAATTTCATCGGCATCTATGTTGATGTGTTCGTGGCTTTTTATATCGCAAAATACTGGGTTTGCATTGACATAGCGTATGCAATTAACAGAAGCGGCAAATGTGAGCGATGGGCAGATTACTTCATCGCCCTCTTTAATGCCTAATACAACGCATGCCAGATGAAGTGCACAGGTGCAGTTTGACAACGTGATGGCGTATTTTACATTGAGCATGTCCGCGAAAAGGTTTTCAAACTCTTCGCACTTTGGCCCGGTGGAAATCCAGTTTGAACGAATGGTGTTGACAACGGACTGGATTTCTTCTTCGCCGAAATTTAAATCAAAGAGGGGTATTTTATACATGTCGCAATAATTGGTTAATATTTTAAATGTTATATTCACCAGGTTTGTATTGTTTCAGATTGTCGGGATTTATGAACCATTCTATGGTTTCTTTCAATCCCTTCCTGAATCCTTCCCATTGTCCGTATGCGGGTTCCCATTTTGCTAATATTTTTGCTTTTGCATTTTCGGCCCATAGTCTTTCCACTTCGCTGTTTTGGGGTCTGATGCGCTTGGCATCGGTTTTGAGATTTATCTTTGCATTCATCAGCTCTGCGATCAGCTTAACTGTTTCACCAATGGAAATTTCGTAATTGCTGCCGATGTTGATGACTTCGCCAATGGTTTTGTCTGATTTTGCAATCGCGATAAAACCGTTTACGGTGTCTTTGATGTAATTAAAATCACGCGTCGGTTGCAAAGCGCCCAATTTGATATTTTTTTTACCGGTGGCGATCTGGGTAATGACTGTCGGGATGACGGCACGGGCCGATTGTCGCGGGCCATAGGTGTTGAAAGGGCGTACAATACTCACCGGAGTGTTGAATGACAGATAAAACGACAGGGCAATCTGATCGGCGCCTATTTTACTGGCAGAATAAGGTGATTGCCCCTGCAGTGGATGTTCTTCTGTAATAGGAACAAAGCGTGCTGTTCCATAAACTTCACTGGTCGATGTATGCAGTACTTTGGAGACGCCAAGTTCTCGTGCGGCCTGGACAATATTAAGCGTACCCTTAACATTTGTATCAATGTAAGTATCAGGTGAATGATAAGAATAAGGAATGCCAATCAATGCCGCAAGATGAAACACCACATCGCATCCTTTCATGGCCTGCTTAACGCCGTGCGGGTCTCTGATGTCGCCGGCAAAGATTTCCATATTTTTCTTAATTGTCGGTTCAGAATGATCAAGCCATCCCCAGGAATTGAAGGAATTGTATAAGACAAAAGCCCTGACATCGTGACCCTGTCTGATTAATTCTTCGGTCAGATGAGAACCAATAAATCCATCAGCACCGGTTACAAGAACTTTTTTATTTTTTAAGTTCATTTTGTATTCTCGCACACAGATATTTTTTTATTTAAGTTTATTTATCATAATTATGTCAATGTATTTATTATTTATTTTTATACCATTCCACGGTGCGGCGTATGTCTTCGTTTTTTTAAACGTAAAGGGTGAAGATTGAAAAGTGAAAAGAATAAGATTGCCACGGCATCCGAGGGATGCCTCGCAATGGCATTGATTCAAGATTCCTCACGCGCCTGTGGCGGTTCGGAATGACAGTGTTTTAAGTACCATTCTACTGTACGTTTTATTCCTTCATTGAAGTCAACATTCACTGCATAGTTTAGCAATTCGCGGGCAAGTGAAATATCGGCTAGCGAATGTTTTACATCGCCCTTGCGCGGGGAGGCGAAAACGGGTTCGATTTTTTTGTCCATTGCCTGATTGATGGCTTTTAATAAATCCAACACTGAAAACGATGTGCCGCAGGCAATGTTGATGATTTTGCCTGCTACTGGTTTTTCGGTTGTGGCGGCAAGGATGTTGGCCTGAACATTGTTGGCGACGAATGTGAAGTCTCGCGTTTGGGTGCCGTCGCCATAGATAGTAGGACTGCGATCTTCCATGACTGCTTTGATGAAAAGCGGTATGACGGCGCTATACTGACTTTTGGGGTCCTGGCGCGGGCCGAAGACGTTGAAGTAGCGCAGTCCGACGGTTTCCAACCCCATGGATTGGCTGTAGGCGTGGCAGAAGTATTCACCGGCCAGTTTGGCGGCGGCGTAAGGGGAAAGTGGCCGTGGCAAAAGAAGTTCGTTTTTAACCGGAAGGGATTGATCTCCATAGGCGGAAGAGGAAGCGGCATAAACGAAGCGCCGGACTTTTGCTTTTGCAGCAGCGGTAAGAAGTTTTACGGTGCCCATGATGTTAACTTCGCTGGTGATGACGGGTTCAGCCAGGGAACGCGGCACGCTGGGCATGGCCGCCTGATGGAGAACGTATTCAATGTCTTTTACGGCTTGGCGGCAGATGTCTTCGTCGCGGATGTCGCCTTCGATAAGTTCTATTTGTTTTAGAAAAGGTGCGATATTTTCGCGTTTGCCGGTGGAGAAGTTATCGAGTACGCGGACTTTATGACCGAGTCTTACAAGTTCTTCAACAATGTTGGAGCCAATGAAGCCCGCGCCGCCGGTGACGAGAAAGGATGACATGAATTAAGAACCTCCGTGGAGTTGGTTGATTGTGAATAGTTTATGGTTGATGGTGAAAGACCAGTTGATGGTTCCTAGTTGATGGTTGATGGAAAAAACATTAGATTTCTCTTGAGAGCTTTGCATAATTCTTTTTTTTGTCATTCCGGTGAAAACCGGAATCCAGGGGAAGTACCTGAAATAACTGGATACCGGCCTACGCCGGTATGACAGAATAAATAAATGGACTTGGTTATGCAAAGCTTTCCTCTTCGCTGATGCTCATCGGAATGACATATCAAAAACCTGTGAATGGTGAAAAGTGAAAATAAATAGTTTTAAGTTTTAAGTGTTACGTTTTAGGCGAAAAATTCAAGACTTCTCACGTTCGTTCGAAGTGACATTTATTCCGAGAATGCATCGGTGTCGAGCCATTCTTTTTTGAGGATGGTCCAGAAGTCTTCGGCCAGGCCTTTGCGCACGTAGTCGTAGGGCAGCCAGCCATAGCCCTGTTCGCCCCAGCCTTCGCCCCAGGAGTTGCGGATGAGCAGGGCGCCGGTGGTTTCGGCTTTGTTGTGGGTGTTTTTGATTTTCATTTTGTCGTCATAGCCCACGGCGACGATGGCGTGTCCGCCTTCGATTTTTTCTTTGGGGGAAGGGAAGGGGATGCGCCCCGTTTTGTCCGCCTGTTCAATGGAGTTGTAGACGGTG
>JAKIZI010000274.1 GCA_022708105.1 Bacteroidota bacterium | reverse complement strand
CCAGGCGAAGGAATAGTGGGTGGCGTCCCTCGACAGGCTCGGGATGACAAGGTTGTTTGTCATGGTGAGCTCGTCGAACCATGACACAGGCAGTGGAAGGTAATGAGCGAAAAGATGGGCGATGGGCGAGGATTGTAGGGAACGGTCGCGTGACCTTTAGGTTATTCAAACCGTTCCGTACGAGTCATGAACAATGGGCGATGGGCTGGTAGGGCGCGGTCCCCGAACGCGCCGCAAGGTGAATAATGCCCTTCCCTTCGGCAGGATCAGGACAGGCTAGGCTCAGGGTGACATCATGTGTCATGGTGACATTGTCTGTCGAGTGGTGACATTGTCTGTCGAGTGGTGAGCTCGTCGAACCATGGTGAATGATGAAATGTAGGGAACGGTCGCGACCGTTCCCTACGGGTCATGGGTAAGAGGTCATGGGGTATGGGGGAAAACCCGTAGCTCAGAAAAAAATGTAGGGCGGGGTGAACCACGCCATAAGCGGACATAAA
>JAKIZI010000273.1 GCA_022708105.1 Bacteroidota bacterium | reverse complement strand
CTTCCATTTATCAGGAAAAACATATTTTTTTATAACCAATGAAGCCTCATATGGACTATTATCTAAAACTGTCTCATCTATGTCAGTTATTACAGCTAAATTTTTGGCTTTGGGATTAGCTTTGATTTTTTGATCTACAATTTGTTTGGCAAGGTTATAACTTTGATAGCACATAGCTTCATATTCTGCAGATCTCTGTTGATACAATGTTGCCATTATCAAGTGGTCATTATTGACTTCTTTATTTGCTTCTTTAGTAGTTGTATCTGTTTGTTTACATGATACTAAAACTATAGAGCTCATGGCTGCTATAATCATTAAAAATTGTCTGGTTTTCATATCCTAATAATTTTTTGGTAAAATTATAAAATTTGATAAATAATTCATATTAAATTAATGTTAAGTTTTTATTAACAAAATTAAAAAAAATTCTATGCCAATTATATGGATAATACGAAGCCCTATTGTAGAGACACGTTGCAACGTGTCTCTACAATAGGGC
>JAKIZI010000272.1:230-502 GCA_022708105.1 Bacteroidota bacterium | reverse complement strand
CTATTTTATATGCTCACCGTTGAGCTTCTAAAGGATTGTTTCATTGCCGCAGATAGACAGGCCACAAATAAGAACATCACCAAAGCGATTTTGAAGATTTTCTTGCCAGAAAACGAAGCTGTTTTAAATGCACTTCTTGAATATGCTATCTCAATTGCTGATGATTATTTAACAGTTGGCCACGAATATTCAGTATTTAAAGAACCAAAATTCTCGGAAAAGGGCAATGACTTAAACAGCTTTTTAAAATGGGAACAACTTGGCAAAAGCAA
>JAKIZI010000272.1:0-158 GCA_022708105.1 Bacteroidota bacterium | reverse complement strand
AACCCAAATTCAGAGATATGATAAAAAACATAATACTGACAACCGACACTGACGAATAAAAAAAGACAGAACCAGTCGCTAAAGCCGATCGCCGCTTCGCGGCTCCGGCTTAGCTTTTCGTTACCCATAAAATATGCCAAAGAATTCCTTGACTAAGT
>JAKIZI010000271.1 GCA_022708105.1 Bacteroidota bacterium | reverse complement strand
TTGTATCTTTGCATTTCTAAATACTTAAAAAATAAGGGGTATTTTTGTCAGGGTGTACGATAGTATGTTTTTTCTAATGCTCGATATAGGACAGGATGGAACGGGGTTAGAGGTCAATGCCCGTTTCGGGAGAGATGCGGCGGCGTTGATGTTGCAGTACTATAACGGCGATTATACGCCGGTGGCAGGGAGCGGGAATTTTAATCTCTTCTCGGCCGATGCGGTGGGACTGTACAACGGTAACATTGCAGCGTTGAGTACGGCAACCGATAGTGTAACGCCGCTGCTGAAACTCTTCCGTTATGACAAGCTCAACCGCATCAAGCAAATGCAAACGGCAAGCGTAAGCGCCGGAGAATGGGGCAGTTTGACCGATAATTTTTCCACGGAGTACCGATACGATTATAACGGAAATATATTATCTTTGCAACGTCTCAATGCCAATGCAGTCCTTATGCACCAGATTAATTATGCTTATAATGCCGAGAATAACCGCTTGCAGGG
>JAKIZI010000270.1 GCA_022708105.1 Bacteroidota bacterium | reverse complement strand
GCTTTATTAACCGGAGATTTACCGGGAACACGTACGGTTGCTTTGCGGGCAGACATGGATGCTCTTCCTATTCAGGAGGAAAACGAAATTCCCTACAAATCAAAAAATCCTCAAGTAATGCATGCCTGCGGGCACGACGTACATATTGCCTCTCTCCTTGGTGCATTAATGATATTAAAACAAGTACAAAACTCTTTTGGAGGAACCATAAAAGCTATTTTTCAACCATCGGAAGAGCAATATCCCGGTGGGGCATTGGGAATGATCAACGAAAATGTGTTATCCGATCCTGAAGTAGATTCAATTTTTGCCCAACATGCGACTCCCGGAATTGAAGTCGGGTGTATTGGCATTCGGGAGGGACGCTTTATGGCTTCCACAGATGAAATTCACATAACCGTCATCGGTAAGGGCGGGCATGCAGCAATGACTCATGAGTATATAAGTCCCTTGAAAGTCGGAATGGAACTCCTCCGTGAAATTGAAGCAAATGTTTCAAAAAAACAGC
>JAKIZI010000026.1 GCA_022708105.1 Bacteroidota bacterium | reverse complement strand
GGTATCGGCGAACAGAAATTTGCAGGTTTAATTAAAATTAAAGCTCCTGATGGAACAATTAAACACTACGGATTCAGTGATAAATATATGGTTGTTAAACCAACCGCAACTATTGCAGCTGAAAAAATGAATGTATTATATGCTGCCATTCCGAATCCGGTATCCGTTTCTGCTCCTGTTCCTCCGGAAAGAATGAGAGTTTCATTCCCCGGTTGCAGTGCAAAATCAACAGGCGGTGGAAAATATGATGTTACCGTTCCTGAAAGTATGGTAGGAAAAAGTATTACAATTTCTGTTAGTGCTGATATGGGTGGAAAAACGCAAGCATTAGGCGGAACAGAATTCCGTGTAAAACGTGTTCCTGACCCAACGTCCTATATCGGTGGTAATATTTATGGTGGAAAACGTTCAAAACAAGAAATTTTAGCAAATCCGTTCCTTTCAGCCAGAATGGGAGATGACTTTGCTTATGACTTGAGATGGACCATCGCTTCTTACCGTGTTACCTTTGTTACCAGAGGTGTTGAAGATCCTCCAATTGCTGTTGCCGGAGGAAATTTTAGTGAAGCAATCAAATCTAAAATCAATAATGCCGGATCCAACACCATTGTTCAGTTCACCGACATCAGAGCAACTTCTATTGCCGGACAAAGAACTTTAAGAGATTTAATGGTGAGAATTAGATAATCTTAAATTTAAGAATATTATGAAAAAAATTGTTTTATTAACCGCAAGCTTGTTCCTCGCTGTTATTGCATTCGGACAACCCGAAACACCGACTGAACCAACAACAACAGAAGATGGGAGCACCATGACGCAACCTATACGTCCGCCGGTTCAATTAGGGTGGAAATCAGAAGATATCGGTGATTTTTCTGCCCCGGTTAAATATGTCCATCAACGTGAGTCTGATGTGATGTATTACATTACCATCTGGCGTACTATAGACTTGAGGGAAAAGATGAATCATCATCTCTATTTTCCGCAAGATCAACGCGGTACATGGAGAAGCTTAGGACAAGTTATCCTTGATGCCATTGATTTGGAACATCCGGAAAATATGGATGCATTAAGGCTCTATACCGATGAATACTGCAATATACCAAAATCAAGGGAAGAATCTAAAGAAGGTTTGATTCAAAGAAGAACCATCCAAAAATACGACCCGATTACATTTGAAGTTATAGGTGAAGAAGAACTTATCGAAGAACATAAAGCAAAAGAAATTACCTATTATAATGTAAAAGAGATTTGGTTTTTTGATAAAGAGAGATCTTTATTGGATGTTCGTATTCTTGAAATAGAACCCATGATTGAGTATGAAAAGGAACTTAATCTCGGTGCCGGTGCAGAAGGACAAGGTGAAGAAGAAGGCGTGGGCGGCGTAAAACAAAAAAAACGTCTTGGCTATATTATGTATGATGAGCTGAGACCTTATTTGGCACAACAAGATGTATATAATCGAAAAAATAATGCACAACGTCTTTCATTAGATGACGTTCTCACATGGAAACGCGAATTTTCAAGTTTTATATATGCTGAGCAAAATGTCTATGGCGATCGCTATATTAGTGACTATATACTCAACGCACGTGACCAAAAAATCGAATCCGATAAAATTACCGATAAAATTAGAGCTTTTGAACACGAATTGTGGGAATTTTAATCGACATAAAATATTATCAAGGGCAGGTGAAAATCATCTGCCCTTTTTTTGTATTTTTGCTTTTCGTTTTATCATAGTTTAATTGGGAAAAAAATGGAGTATAACTTTAGCGAAATTGAAAAAAAGTGGCAACAGACATGGCGCGAGACAAAAATCTATAAGACTGATGTAGATTTTTCAAAACCAAAATATTATGTCCTAGACATGTTCCCCTACCCTTCCGGTGCGGGACTTCATGTGGGACATCCGCTGGGATACATCGCATCCGACATATATGCCCGCTTTAAAAGACAAAAAGGATATAATGTTTTACATCCGATGGGATACGATGCTTTTGGTCTTCCCGCAGAACAATACGCCATTCAAACCGGTCAACATCCTGCAATAACAACATTGAAAAATGCCGACCGGTATCGCGAACAATTGGATAGACTTGGGTTTTCTTTCGATTGGGATAGAGAATTTAAGACTTCCGATCCAAATTATTATAAATGGACACAATGGGTTTTCTCTCAACTTTTTCATCATTATTATTGTAAAAATGACGAAAAAGCAAAACCGATTTCACTTCTTGAAGAATATTTTTCACTACACGGCACTAACAATATTAATGTTGCTGAAACAACATCTCTCCAATTTACTGCAGATGAATGGAATAAATACTCTGAAGAAGATAAACAAAATATACTCCTCAACTATCGTCTTGCTTATATTGCAGAAACTTGGGTTAACTGGTGCTCCGATTTGGGATGTGTCTTAGCTAATGACGAAGTTGTCAATTGTCTTTCTGTTAGAGGTGGTTTTCCTGTAGAAAGAAAACGTATGAAACAATGGATTCTTCGAGTTTCTGCTTATGCAGACAGACTGTTGGAAGGACTTAACAGAGTGGATTGGAATGATTCCATCAAAGAAATCCAACGTAACTGGATTGGGCGAAGTGAAGGTGCCTTTATTCAATTCGAACTTAAAAACAGCAAAGAATCATTAGATATTTTCACTACACGACCTGATACTATTTTCGGGGTTAGTTTCATGGTTCTTTGTCCGGAACATCCTTTAATAAATCAAATTACAACGGCAGAACAGAGAAAGTCCGTCAACGAATACATCTGTAAAGCCCTCAATCGTTCCGAAACCGATCGGCAGACGGATGTGAAAAAAATAAGCGGCGTTTTTACAGGAGGTTATGCAATTCATCCTTTTACGAAACAAGAAATTCCGATATGGATTGCGGAATATGTGCTGGCAGGGTACGGAACAGGAGCAATCATGGCAGTTCCTGCTCATGACAGCAGAGATTATGCTTTTGCTAAATTTTATCAATTACCAATTCAGGAAGTGATTTCGGGAGGCGATATTTCTAAAGAAGCATTTGAAACTAAAGACGGAATCTGTGTTAATTCAGATTTTATTAATGGAATGCAGGCAAAAGAGGGTGCTTCGATCGTCATTAAACGCATTTCCGAAATGGGGATCGGATATAAAACCATTAATTATCGACTCCGTGATGCTATTTTCAGCCGTCAAAGATATTGGGGAGAACCATTCCCTATTTATTATAAAAACGAACTTCCCTATACGTTACCTGATGAAGAACTTCCTTTATTACTTCCCCAAGTAGATAAATTTTTACCCACCGAAAATGGAGAACCGCCATTGGGTAGAGCCGAAAATTGGCAAACCAAAGAAGGATATCCTCTTGAAAAATGCACTATGCCGGGATTTGCCGGATCAAGCGGTTATTATCTCCGATATATGGATCCTCATAACGACCAAGAATTCATCTCAAAAAAAGCAAACCAATATTGGGAAAATGTTGACCTTTATGTCGGTGGCTCGGAACATGCCACAGGACATCTGATATACGCACGTTTTTGGAACAAATTTTTATTTGATATTGGAATATGTTGTAAAGACGAACCTTTCAAAAAACTGATTAATCAAGGAATGATCCAAGGACGTTCCAACTTTGTTTACCGAATTGTCGGAGAAAATACTTTTGTTTCATACGGATTAAAAGAGCAATATCAAGTTTCCCCAATTCATGTTGATATTAATTTAGTACGCCATGATGTATTAGATATCGAGAAATTTAAAGAATGGCAACCCGAATTTGCTGAAGCAGAATTTATCTTAGAAAATGGGAAATATATTTGCGGTTGGGAAATTGAAAAAATGTCCAAATCAAAATATAATGTCCAAAATCCTGATGACCTTGTCGAAAAATACGGGGCCGATACATTGCGAATGTATGAAATGTTTTTAGGACCGATTGAATTGGCAAAACCTTGGGATACAAACGGAATTGAAGGAGTTCATAGATTTCTTAAAAAGTTTTGGAAACTATTTCATCAAAATCAAGAATCTCGATTTGAATTGTCGGATGAATTACCTTCACCGGAAGAACTAAAAATCCTGCACAAAACCATCAAAAAAATCGAAGAAGATAACGAACGTTTTGCATTTAATACCGCAGTGAGTGCTTTTATGATCTGCACCAATGAATTACTTGATATCCAATGCAATAAACGTCAAATTCTGGAACCGCTCATGATTCTCTTATCGGCTTATGCCCCACATATTTGTGAAGAGTTATGGCAATTTTCAGGGCATAATGAATCTATCATCACGGCTCCGTATCCGGTATTTAATGAACAATTTGTTTTGGAAAATTCCTATAAATATCCAGTTTCTTTTAACGGGAAAACTCGTTTTCAAAAAGAATTTTCATTACAACTTACCCCTAAAGAGATTGAAGATTTAATTTTGAATGATAATGATGTTAAAAAATGGTTGGATGGGAAGTCTCCAAAAAAAATCATTATTGTTCCAAAAAAAATTGTTAATATTGTAATTTAGAATCCTCTTTTTACTTTTTTTTATCTTTTTTTTCTTCAAAAAGAAAAAAGAATAAGTTATTTTTTGTATCTTTGTAATTCAATGATAGGAAAATTAATCTTCCTATGTACGTTTTTGTCATAAATGACATATCATCTTAGCTTCATGCTTGCTAACGTACACTAAATATCTATTAACTTTAAAACAATTATATTATGAGTATTAAAACAAAAATGTATCATGAACAACAAAAGCCCACTATTGAAGAAAAGGCAGAAATTGTTGATTTTCTTTACACACATCTTGAAAACTTCGGAGATCCGAAAGGAGATATAGAGAAATGTATTAATTATGCGTTAAAAGAGTCTCCGTCATTTGGAGGATTTGTCCTTAGCGGTTATTATGAGAATCAATTAGCTTGCGTTGTTGTAGTGAATAAAACCGGCATGAAAGACTATATTCCGGAAAATATTTTGGTATATATTGCTACACATAAAGAACTGAGAGGAAAAGGGATTGGAAAAGCAATGATGAAAGAAGCGTTAAATAATGCTGAAGGTAATATCGCTTTACATGTTGAGCCGGATAATCCTGCCAGATATTTATACCAAAAGCTCGGTTTTACAAATAAATATCTTGAAATGAGATTTTTAAAATCATAATTATATGGCATATATTACATTAAAGACAAAAAAGCTAGCAGCAAACTTTAATTATTTAGATAAATTATTTAAGAAAAACGGGATTCAGTGGGCCATCGTTACGAAAATGCTTTGTGGCAACAAAAAATATTTAGAAGAAGTATTGAAATTTGATATTCATCAAGTGTGTGATTCTCGGGTATCTAATTTAAGAGCAATCAAAGAGATAAGACCTGATATTGAAACAATATATATTAAACCTCCGGCGAAAAGGGCAATTTCGGGAATTGTGACTTATGCCGATATTAGCGTAAATACAGAAATTGAGACGATTAAACTTATATCAGCTGAGGCGAAGAGACAAAATAAGACCCACAAAATTATCATCATGCTGGAGTTGGGAGAACTTCGAGAAGGAATCATGCGTGACACATTTGTCGATTTCTATAAAGAAGTTTTTCAACTTACCCATATTGAAGTAATCGGTGTTGGTGCAAATCTCTCTTGTTTGTATGGAGTTTTACCTAATCATGATAAGTTGATTCAATTATCTTTATACGCACAACTTATCGAAGCAAAATTCAATAAAAAACTATCTGTTGTCTCTGGCGGTTCTTCCGTAACCATACCACTTATTTTTCAAAAATTACTTCCAAAAGGAATTAACCATTTTCGTGTAGGAGAAACTCTCTATTTGGGAACAGACGTATATCATGACACTCCGCTAAAAAAAATGGAAACAGATGCATTCACATTATATTCCGAAATTATAGAATTGATAGAAAAGCCGAGAATACCTATGGGAGAAATGGGAACCAATCTTGAAGGTAAAAACATAAATTTTGATGAATCTTTAAGAGGAAAAACATCCTACAGAGCCATAATAGATATTGGTTTATTGGATGTTGAACAGAGCCATCTCATTCCCATCGATAATGATATATCCATTGTAGGAGCAAGTTCTGATATGTTTGTAATTGACCTTGGCGAAAATAACAAACAATACAAAGTGGGAGATTTACTTCCATTTCGTTTAGACTATATGGGAACATTACGGATATTAAATTCTAGATATATTGATAAGCGAGTTCAATCATAACTATTTTTTTGATAAACGTTTCGTTCTCCATGTAACTGCCGAACAAATTTTGAGAGTCCCATTTTGTTTTAATTCAATCAGTCATCATCTCTAAAACCCAAATAAAAATTTGGAAAGAAACCCTCCATAAAATAGATGATTAATTGAAAAAATCGTGTAAATTTGCCGAATCATTTAACATGATCAATAAAACCTTCTGTATTGAAGAAGAAAGATTTTATTTTTAATATTGGATTACTCATTTTTCTAAACTTGTTAATCAAGCCTTTTTGGATTTTAGGCATTGATGTCGGGGTTCAGAATAGTGTTGGGGCATCGCAATACGGACTTTATTTTGCTGTATTCAACTTCACCTTTTTATTCAACATGATTTTGGATATGGGCATTACCAACTTCAATAATCGGAATATTGCCCGACACAATCAATTACTAACCAAACATTTATCCGGAATAATCACTTTAAAACTCCTATTAGGAGTTCTTTATATTATTCTTACCATCGGTGGGGCTCTTATTATCGGATATCGAGATTTGCATTTGAAAATCTTGTTGTGGACGGCTTTTAATCAATTTCTAAACACCTTTATCTTATACTTACGTTCGAATATTTCTGCGCTGTTAATGTTTAAAACAGACAGCTTTTTATCCGTATTAGACCGTTTGTTGATGATTATCTTTTGTAGTTTATTACTATGGGGTGGAATAACAGACCGGCCTTTCCAAATTGAATGGTTTATTTATAGTCAAACAGCGGCATATATTATTTCCGTAGTCATTGCATTAATCATTGTCATTAAAAAAGCAAACCCTCAAAAATTATATTGGAATATCACTTTTTTCAGGATGATTCTTAAAAAAAGTTTTCCATTTGCGATCTTGTATTTATTGATGTCATTTTACAATCGTATAGATTCTGTCATGATTGAGCGAATTTTACCGGAATCGATTGCGTCTTTCGAAGCCGGGATTTATGCTTCTGCTTTTCGTCTGTTAGATGCATTAGTGATGATTGCATATCTGTTTTCGGTCATCTTACTTCCTTTATTTTCCAAGATGCTCAAAGATCGGGAAGATTTATCTCCGATTATAAAAACCTCATTTTCCCTCCTATTTTTCTTCTCGGTTACCTCTGTCATACTGCTGATTTTATATAGAATTCCGATATTATCTTTTTTATATAATGAACACATCCATGAAAGTTCAGTAGTATTTCAAATATTAATACCGTGTTTAATTCCCATTTCATTCACCTATATTTTTGGCACATTGCTCACTGCAAACGGGAACATGAAATTGCTTAACATCAGTGCAATTGCCGGGATTTTCGTCAACATGATTGTCAATTTGATTCTTATTCCGAAATTTCATGCAGTTGGCGCTGCCGTAGCGAGCCTTTCGACGCAATCCATTGTGGCTATGCTCCAAATTGTCATCGTCTTTAAATCACTTAAATTGCCATTAAAAGACATTCCTTATCGTAGCTGTCTATTATTTACCGTAACGCTGCTTCCTTTGTCGTACTTCATTTCGCAACTAGAAACGATTAACCCGTTTTTATTATTATTAGGATCTGCTATAATCGCTATTCTTATGGCATTTGCTAGCAAACTGATATCACTACGTTTCATCAAAGATATATTGAAAAAAGCATAGTATTTTCAATTATAAACTCAATTCAACATAAAAAATAAGGAAAAAAGGAAAAATATATTTTTTATTTCAAAAAAAATATTAACTTTGCCCCCTAAAACAAGGTGCTTACATATAGGATATAATATTTATGAATTTAAAAAGATTAGTTTACTTCCTTTGCATCCTTCTGATCTCTTTTGTGGTAACTGTACCATTGGAATCTTGTAAACCTTCTTATCGAAACTTCAGGAAAATTTCGAAGAAAAAAAGGATCAAAATTAAAAGGTATAAATATGCAAAGACACATCGTAAAAGAATTAGCAAGCACCCGGTACCTATTAACACTAAATATATTATAAAAACTCAACGAAGGTCTTCGTATAATTTTTAGCGTATATTTACACATTCTCTTTTTATTAATTAGAAATAATATATCGAATCAACTGACAATGATGCTGAATATAAAATATACACTTCTCATTTTATCATGTATAATTTTAAGTTATACCGTATCTGCACAACCTACAGACACAACATTTAAAAAACATATCGGGGGCCCTTATCCCGTAATTGAAGATACTACTACCGAAACCGAAATTGACTCTTTGGGTTTTTATTTAGAAGAAGAAGAAACCTATAATTTTGATGATGATATTGATAACAATGCTTCGATGATATTTTCCTATTTCGAATGGATGCCCGGTTTTGGATTGTATGAGAGTTTTGATGTTTTGTCCACCCATTATCGCCATACGACTCCGGTAAAAGCCGATACGTTGATTCTCGGAAATTTCTGTACTCCTGCCAAATACAGAGTCACCTCTAATTATGGAAGGAGAAGACGCAGGATGCATTACGGGGTTGATTTAGGTTATCCGACAGGGACACCAGTAGTGGCAGCATTTGATGGGATTGTCCGTATTTCCAAAAGCAATGCCGGTGGTTATGGAAATTTGATTGTAATTCGTCACGATAATAATTTAGAGACTTATTATGGCCACCTTTCAAAACGAATGGTAAACCCCGGTCAATTGGTTCGTGCCGGAGACACTATCGGATTAGGCGGAAATACAGGACGTTCATACGGAAGTCATCTTCATTTTGAGACCCGCTATTTGGGAACTCCTTTCAATCCAGCCAAAATTATTGATTTCAATAACTTTAATTTAATTGCAGACACTTTATACACAAGCGGAGAAGCTGTCAAAGTTTCCACACCGCCGGTAGCTAAAAAAGTCGAAACTTCCCCTGCAAATAATAAAGTATATCATCGTATTCGTGATGGAGAGTCTTTATCCACCATTGCAAGAAAATACCGCACCAGTGTTTCTGCCATCAAACGTCTTAACGGACTTAGGAGTGACTTTATCCGTGCCGGCAGAACCTTAAGAGTTCGGTAATCTTCATAATTTTCCATTGTTGTTCGAAAAGACAAAGAACAAACAAGTAAAAGTGCTTGATAATCAAATAGCAGAAAATTCTAAAATTAATCGCGTAAATATAAGAGGTTTTACGGAAGAAGGGCTTCTTTCAGTAATTGTTCTTTAAAGACGGCGGCATCAATGGGAACAACGCCGGCATATTCGCATACAATTCCACCCGCAAGATTGGCCATTGCCGCTACCGTAGTTGCCGGAATTCCCGCCAACAGAGACAATGTTGCCACCGAAATCACAGTATCGCCTGCGCCGGACACATCGCCAATTTTACGTAAAAATGCCGGATAACTGCTAAAGTTGTCCTTTTGACGATCATAAATAGCAATTCCCCGCTCAGAAAGAGTGGTCATCATATAATCAATATTCATTTTATGGGCAAAATTCTGCATCAATTTATGGATTTGTTTCAAACTCAGGGTTTCATCATCTTGAAACAAACCATCTTTAAGTTCTTTTAAGTTGGGTTTGAAGAGAGTTACGCCTTGATAGTGATGAAAATTGCGTTTTTTCGGATCTACTGCAATCACAATTTGTTTGCTTCGTGCCAATGATACTATGTGGGCAATCGTCTCTTGAGAGAGGAGTCCTTTGTCGTAATCTTCAAAAATAATGGAATCAATTGATTTTCGGCTAATCAGGTCATCTACCCGTTTCACAAAAGCAATTTGTTCTTCGGGATTAAGGGGAGTATTATCCTCTTCATCTACGCGAATCATTTGGGTTTTGTTGGCAATCATCCGGTATTTGACGGTCGTTGTTCTTTGGGGCAGACTCACAATTCCCTCATTGGACAAGCCATGTTCATTCAATAATTTAGTAAAAAGTGATTCATGTTCATCTTGTCCGATAACGCCACAGAGAATAGGATTTGCGCCCAAGGATTTGATATTAAGGGCCACATTGGCTGCACCACCAAGTCGATAGTCGCGTTGTTTTACTTCGAGAACAGGAACTGGTGCTTCGGGAGAAACTCTCGTAACTTGTCCGATCCAATAAGCATCAATCATCACGTCTCCGATAACCAAAACATTCGATTTACTAAACTTCTTAAACAAATTATCCACCATTGTATTCAATTTTTTATAACATTAAATCATTTATTGACATCTCATTTTTCCACTCAATTACTCCTTTTCAGTAACCATTTTCAATTCTTTAATTTCAAGACGCACCAATAGCCAATTTTTCAACTGATTTTGCAATTCCATATCGGGTTCTTCGTACCACACGATATAAATTGTAGGAATCTCTCTTTTTTCCTGAGTTTTGACATCATAATATATGGTTTTGGCAATCGAAAAAGACTTAATTTGAGAATATTGCACTGAAATTTCCCGGGAAATACGATCATACATATCCAGATCATTGTGGAGAATCTTGATTTCGTCTTTCAAAGCAGCAATCACCGAATCTTTTGTCACAATTTGATGTTCTTTTTTATCGAGGATATTTTCTAACAATTCAGATTCCATATTGCCTGCCGAAGCAATACCGGTTTGTTTTATAAGAAGTTGCGTTGTTCCCAGTCCATATTTTTTCAACTCATTTTTCAGATAGGTAATTTCGTGATTGCTCAACTGTCGCCCAATAATTGATAGAGAAATGGAAGGTTGTTTTCTATCGTACTGTTTGTTAGAGTTAATCAACTCTACATCTTTAAAAACAGGAGTTGTTTGAATATCGTGAATATACTTAATTGCCTGATTATCAAAAGAAGCTTCTTTCACTACGTTATACGCAATAAAAATACTTGGCACCAGCACGATTATTGAAAATAGATAAATTGTTCTTTTAACAAACTTTCTACGTGAAGCATCGAGATATTTCTTTTGCGGAAAATGCAGATAGCGCACCATAATGAAGGTTGCCAATGCAATGAAGAAGGAGTTGATAAAAAAGAGATAGAAGGCGCCAAAGAAGAAATTCATTTGTCCTGTTCCGATACCATAGCCGGCGGTACAGAGCGGAGGCATCAGGGCTGTAGCGATGGCCACTCCAGAAATAACCGTAAAGGGCTGATCTTTTCTTGAAATAGCGACAATTCCCGCAAAGCCGCCGAAAAAGGCAATGAGTACATCAAAAATTGTGGGGGTTGTTCGTGCCAATAATTCCGATTGAGCATCGCTCAGGGGGGTCAATAAAAAATAAGATGAGGAAGCCAATAAGCTGATTACAACCATAACCAGCAAATTTTTGAGCGATTTACGCAACAACTCACTATCGCTAATTCCAATAGCCAATCCAATGCCGTTAATCGGGCCCATCAAGGGAGAAATTAACATAGCTCCGATAATGACCGCCGTAGAATTGACATTAAGTCCCACCGAAGCCACAATAATTGCAAATGCCAAAATCCATAAATTAACCCCTCTGAATTCGACCGCTTTTTTAATGGAATTTATGGTAGAGTCAATATCGGTATCGTCATTTAAACGCGCTAAATCGACTATATATTGATAAATTTTCTTTAAGCCATCTCTTAACGGATGGTGCTCTTTTGGACTATTCTCTTTATTTTTATCTTCTGCTTCCATAATCTATAAATTAAAGAAATTCATTTTTGCTTGATCAAATAAGTATAAAATATCTTGTTTTGTCATTTTTTCGGAGGGAATTGCAGTTCCAATATCTGTTAGCAACGGAATTGAAATTACTCCCTGTGTTATTTTTTTGTCTTGCATACAAAACTCGGCTATTTTCATCACATCAGACGACGAAAAGTCCGGAAATTCATAAAATTTTCGGATTACACGCCAGATTTCTTCCAATTTATCTTTAGCCAATTTCCCTTTAATGAACGAAAAAAGTGCTTCGTAGCAAATTCCAATGGCAACAGCATGACCGTGGGTAATGGGCAATGACGAATGCATCAAGAAACTCTCAATTGCATGTCCGATGGTGTGCCCTACATTTAAAATTCTGCGTTCATGGGCATCATAAGGGTCTTTCTCCACAATTTCTGTTTTCATCGCTATCGCTCGTTGAATCCAATCTTTAGAGATAGATTGAGGTTTGAGAGAAGAAATAGATTTCAGTTCCATCCATAATTGCTTATCGCAAATAAGTCCGTACTTCAACAATTCGGCAAAGCCATTCAACAGTTCTGTATAGGGAAGTGTTTTTAACAGCGATGAATCAATAAAAATGGATTTCGGAAAATAGTAGCATCCGACTACATTTTTCACATTCTCTATGTTAATTCCATTCTTACCGCCGACAGCAGCATCAATCATCCCCAACAAAGTTGTGGGATAATTAACCATGTGGATTCCCCGTTTGAATGTAGCTGCGACAAAGCCGCCGACATCGGAGACGGAGCCACCCCCAAAATTGACCCACAACGCCTCCTTATCAATTTCATGAGCAATAAGAGTTTCCCACAATTGAGAACATACAGACAATTTTTTCGCCGATTCGGAGATAGACACCTTGATTATCAATTTCTTGGCATCAGGAAGAAAATCAAAATAATCGGAATAGAGATGCAAAATGGTATCATCCGTCAGAATCACAATTTTTCTAAAATTGTGATTGACAATATAACGTTTCAATTGTAAACGGGTATCATCCATTATTTATAGTAATCAGGTTGCAAATTTACTTATTATTTTTATTGAATTTATGAGATAACAAAAGTAATATATTAAAAATATTTGTATTTTTGCCCCCGAAATCAAAATGCCCTGTGGTGTAATGGTAGCACAGCAGATTCTGGTTCTGTTTGTATGGGTTCGAATCCTATCGGGGCAACAAAGTAAAAGCCGATTCGCAATAAAACGAATTGGCTTTTTTCTTTAATAACGTCACATTATTTATATAAAAACAAAAAAAGGTGTTCTTCAATAAGCAACACCTTTTACGCCTTATAAAAAACGAAATCATTCGATTATAAACCGATGAATTAGTTTCTTCTTTCTTTAATACGGGCTTTTTTACCAGTAAGTTCACGCAAATAGAAAATACGGGCACGGCGTACGACCCCGCGTTTGTTCACTTCAATTCCCGAAATAAAGGGAGATGCGAACGGGAAAATTCTTTCAACTCCAACACCACCGGAAATTTTACGTACGGTAAAAGTTTGGGTAACTCCGCTACCATTGATCTGCAATACAACACCCTGAAACTGCTGGATACGTTCTTTCGTACCTTCCACAATTCTATAGGAAACTGTAACCGTATCTCCTGCTTTAAATTTCGGGAACTGTTTTTCATCAATAAAAGTATCCTCAACGTACTGAATCAATTCTTTTTTCATCTCTTTATCTATTATTTATTCATTTTCAAATTGTGGGTGCAAAAATACAATTTTTTTTCAAACAATAATCATTTTTATAAAAATAAAGGAACATTTCTTAGTAGCAAAATATTCTTTTGAAAATCAAGTTTTTAACAAGACACATCTTCGTTAATTCTGAATCATCCCACGCAACAAAGCAATTTCTTCAGCCCATAATGACTCATCGGGGGTTTCCAATATAATAGGCATATTGTCAAAATGGGAGTCATTGATAAATCTGCGGAAAAAGTCTATTCCCAAAAAGCCCTCTCCTACACTATCATGGCGATCTACCCTACTGGCAAACGCTTTCTTGGTATCGTTAAGATGAATTCCTCGCAAATATTGCCAACCGACAATTTCTTCAAATTGTTTGAATACCGCATGATAACTCTCTTCATCTTTGATATTATAACCGGCAGAATAAGTATGACAAGTGTCTAAACAAACACCGACACGTGATTTATCCTCCACTTTGTCAATAATATGCGCTAAATGAGCAAAATCATGTCCCACATTGGTTCCTTGCCCTGCCGTATTTTCTATTACCGCCACTACCCCTTTTGTCTTTTCCAAAGTTATATTAATCGTTTCTGCAATCCGATCCAAACAGCCATCAAGAGAAATGCCATTAAGATGACTTCCCGGGTGAAAATTCAACAGACACAGCCCCAATTGCTCACAGCGTTGCATTTCATCCAAAAAGGCAACCCGTGATTTCTCCAAGGCCTCTTGGTCGGGATGTCCCAGATTAATTAAATAACTGTCATGAGGCAAAATGTACTCGGGCAAAAAACCGTATTGTGCACAATTCTCCTTAAAAAGAGCTATGCTCCGAGAGGTCAACTTCGGGGAAAACCACTGACGTTGATTCTTCGTAAATAAAGCAAAGGCGTTCGCCCCTACCGCATGAGCATTCAAAGGCGCATTTTCTACACCACCCGCAGCACTGACATGTGGACCTATATATTTCATAATAATCTTCTTTTAGTTGCAAAAATAATTAATTTTATCCACAAGGCACACAAAATATCTCCTAATACTCCTTTTTCATTCTCTTTATAACATATAAAGACTATCAACATGGTATTACTACCATAATGTAATATTAAAGGTATAAAATGATAAAAATAACCGATTTTGATTTCATATCATTTTTACACAAAATGGGCAATTTTCTTTAAATAACAACACTTTTTCACATATAAAAGCACCTCTTGACAAAGCCTTCAAATTGTTGTATCTTTGCAGAGCCAAAAAAATCTGTATGAAACTATCACAATTTAAGTATTTTTTACCTCAGGAATTAATTGCTTTATTCCCGGAAAGAGAGAGAGACGAATCTCGTTTAATGGTGCTGGATCGCAAAAAACAAACCATCGAACATGTTCAATTTAAAGATATTCTGAACTATTTTGACGAAGGAGATCTATTTGTTCGCAATAATACCAAAGTCTTTCCGGCACTTCTTTACGGAGAAAAAGAAAAAACGGGCGCCAAAATCAGAGTATTCTTACTCCGCGAATTAGACCCCGAAAGTCGCTTGTGGGACGTCTTAGTAGACCCTGCCCGTAAAATTAGAATTGGAAATAAACTCTATTTTGGAGAGGATGATAGCCTTGTGGCTGAAGTTATCGACAACACTACTTCCCGCGGTAGAACGCTCCGTTTCTTGTTCGACGGCGACCATGACGGATTTAAAGCGAAATTAAAAGAACTTGGCTCTACACCCGTACCGGATGATATCCAAAAACATAGAGATATTACTCCCGAAGATGAACAATATTACCAAACCATATACGCCAAAAATGAAGGTGCTGTCGTTGCACCCGCTGCAGGATTTCACTTCAGCCGAGAATTGAATAAACGATTGGAATTGAAAGGTGTTGATTTCACCGAAATTACACTCCATGCAGGATTAGGAAACTTCCGAGAAATTGATGTCGAAGACTTGATTAAACATAAAATGGACTCCGAAGCTATGACAATCTCTGAAGAATGTGCCCAAATGATCAATGCCACTAAAGACCGAAAGAATAAAGTGGTGGCCGTCGGAACTACTACTATGAAAGCTCTTGAGTCTTCGGTATATACTAACGGCCACGTGAAACAATTTGACGGATGGACTAATAAATTCATCTTTCCACCCTACGATTTTCAAGTGGCAGATGCAATGATTACCAATTTCCACCCCTCCCAAAGCTCTATGCTAATGATGGTGGCTGCATTCGGCGGATATGAATTTGTAATGAAAGCATACAAAGAAGCAGTAACTCAAAAATACAGATTCCTCACATATGGTGATGCAATGCTGATTATATAACTCCTTTCCCCGATTTTTTCTAGGATAACGCAGGGTAGGCAAACTTTTCCGCCTTATTGATCCAAATACTATTTTAATCCAAATAATGAAACTCTCTTTTGACACATATATGTGGCCAAATAACCTGCTTTGTAGAAATTAAATAACTTAATGGAAGGAGAACTTGAATTCAACAATCTAATTATTAAAGGCTTGCAAACTAAAAATCCTATTTTTAAAAAGCACAATAAAAAACAACGCTCTACTTTACGCATAAACCGCAATAAAGAAATCTGCTCAATCCACTCTTCCTTCTCTTCGATTCGTTGCAAAATCTTCAATAAATTATCTATCGCTTGCTCCGTCTGCTTTAAATAAACTTTAGTTTCTACTCTCACTTCATGTAAAAGGGAATTATCAATATGACGAATGCGAATTCCCATTTTTTTTAATTGCCAACCGAATAACGTATCTTCATGACCATAACCGATTAACGATTCATCAAATGTAAGATGATCAAATATTGCTTTGGGAATCAAAAAATTAAAAGTTGAAAAAGAAAAATAGGGATTTAGGTTCTTCGTAGCTGCTGAAACCTCTTCTACCCGCTTTCCATAGTACCATCGAAGTCTGAATGGAACATCCGGTTTTTCATCCGGATAAGCATATCCTCCCGAAATTACCTCTTCCGGAGAAAATCGTTCTACATAAGATTTCAAAAAATTTGGACATATTACAGCCGTATCACAATCCATAAAAAGCAAATAGGGAAATTTTGCTTCGTATGCCAATTGGTTGCGAATTGCAGAACGTCCTGTATTCACTTTATTTTCAATATATCTCACATGAGACAGATTTGCCAATGAGACATTTTCGGTACCAAACAGCTTTGAACCATCATCAATCAAAAGAATTTCAAAATTAACAGATAAACTGCATGCTTGTCGATGCAACTCTGCTACCAAACGCGTTACATTCCAATTATAAATCCCAATACAGATTGAAAGCATTATATACGCTATAATAAGGAATCAATAAGTTTTCCATCCTCAATACAAATCGTCCGTGAGGCAAATTTGTCAATCATTGAAAAATTGTGCGTCGCCATCAAAACGGTTGTTCCTTGGCGGTTAATATCATGTAAAATACTAAAAATATCTTCCGCTGTAATGGGATCCAAGTTCCCGGTCGGTTCATCGGCAATAATCACTTCCGGATTATTCAATAATGCACGTGCAATACAAACTCTTTGTTGCTCGCCACCAGATAGTTGATGCGGATATTTAAAATCTTTGGTGGCTAACCCTACCAAAGTCAATACCTCTTCTGCCCTATTTAACATGGCATTCTTATCTTTCCAATGAGTCGCTTTTAATACAAAAAGTAGATTATCAATCACGGTTTTATCCGATAGCAATTGGTAATCTTGAAAAACAATACCCAATTTTTTACGCAATTGGGGAATCTGCCGCGTCTTTATCTTTTTCAAATCAAATCCTGCAATAGAAGCAGCCTCTCCAACAACCGGAATGTCTGCAAATAAGATCTTTAAAATAGAAGATTTTCCACTTCCTGTTTTTCCGATTAAATATACAAATTCCCCCTTACGAATGGAAATATTTACTTGTGACAATACCAACAACTTTTTTTGATATACATCCACATTGGTAAGATTAATTATCGGAGTTTCTTGTTTTTCTATATTGTCTTCCATAATTATATATATAACTTCACATAAAATAATGATATCGCAAAAATACAACTTTTATCTAATAATGATAACTTTTTTAACACCATTCGATTCATAAATAAATATTTCGTGTAAATTTGCCAAAAAATTGAATCTATGAGACCTGAATTTCTGAAAGCAGGAGATACTATCGGAATTGTAGCACCGGCAAGGCACATTTCATCAGAAGAACTGATGCCGACAATCAATTTTTTGCAACGCCATCAATTCAGAGTTCAATTAGGGAATCATCTTTTCGCAAAATATAACCAATTTGCCGGCACGGATAAAGAACGAGCTTCCGATTTTCAACAAATGCTTGATAATCATAACATAAAAGCCATCCTTTGTGCAAGAGGCGGATACGGATCAGTACGAATCATTGATAAATTAGATTTTTCGGAATTTTTAAAACATCCAAAATGGATTTGTGGCTACAGCGATATCACCGTGTTTCACTCTCATTTGCATCGCAATTTCCAGATTTCTTCAATTCATTGCCTAATGCCCGTAAACATTACCAATTCGAATGAATCGGAACAAGGAGCAAGTACCTTTCTTCAAGCCATTACCGGAGATAAGCTAACCTACCAGACCCCACACAATCTATTCAATCGTCACGGAGAAGCCTCCGGAGTAATTGTCGGAGGAAATATTTCGGTTCTATATGCACTACTTAGTTCTTCTTCTGACATCGACACAAAAGGAAAAATTTTATTTATTGAAGATTTAGATGAATATCTTTATCATATCGACCGCATGATGATGAGTCTGAAAAGAGCCGGAAAACTGGAACATCTGTCCGGATTGATTGTAGGCGGGCTCTCAGACATGCACGACAATACTATCCCTTTTGGAAGAACAGCAGAAGAAATTATAGCAGAACATTGCCAAGAATTTGATTTTCCAATTGTTTTTAATTTTCCCGCAGGTCATATTAATCCCAATTCTGCGATACGATTAGGCGAAACAATACATATAAAGGTAACTCAAAATCAAGGTGCAAACATAATCTTTTAAATATAGTATGAAAACCATCAATCGATTATTGCTTCAATTGTTCGGTTATAAAATCGATACAGTAAATATTCCACCAGAAGCAAAAAAATGTGTTTTACTCTTTGCCCCTCACACCAGTATGACTGATTTTCTTATTGGAAGAATGTCATTAAGCGCCATGGGGGTTAAAACTGTATTTTTAATAAAAAAAGAGGCCTTTTGGTTTCCGTTGGGAAACATCTTACGTGCTCTTGGCGGACTTCCCATCGATCGAAAACACGTGCGCAATTTCACCCAATATGCCTCGGATATCATGCTCAATCACAAGGAAATTGCATTTCTTATTGCCCCCGAAGGAACAAGAGCCTTAAATCCCAATTGGAAAAAAGGGTTCTATTATATCGCACAAAAAGCAAATGTTCCTATTGTTTTAGGTTATCTTGATTACCATACCAAACGGGGAGGAATGGGGCCTGCCTTCTATCCTACCGGTGATTATGAAAAAGACATTCAAGAAATCAGCAAATTTTATTATGGGATGAGAGGCCTGCACCGCAACAAGTTTAATCTTGAAAATTACCCGTACGCTCACCCGGAATGGCAATCAAAAAATAATTAAGCCATTTTGGAATATGCCGTAGGCGTCACATAATCCTTTAAATCTTCCATCAATTTCTTGCGGGTAAAGAAAATTCTGCTTTTTACCGTCCCAATGGATATATTCATTTCATTGGCAATCTCTTGATACTTATACCCATCCAAATACATCTCAAAAGGCTTCCGTTGATCTTCATCCTTCGATAAAATCAACTTGTTAATCTCAGAAGCATAGTACTTGGCATCAGCAGCATCTGAAGCATCCGTAACCATATTATTCAAATGATACAAATCCTCGCTCTGCTCCACCACAATCTTAGAACGCTGCTTCCTGCGGTAATTATTTATAAATGTATTCTTCATAATGGTATAAACCCATGCTTTCAAATTAGTTTCACTTTTAAAATAGCTACTGTACTGCATCACTTTTAAAAAAGTATCCTGCAGTAAATCCTCAGCATCATCTCTGTTTACTGTTAAAGAATAAGCATATTGTTTTAAATCTTGTTGTAATGATAATGCTCTCTCTACAATATAATTATGATTTGTCGTTTCCATTGTTCTTTTTTTTTAATTAGCAACTTAAAAATAATGTTTCCCTATTCTTCCGTTTCAGATAACTCATCCTTCTGACAGTGCTGACAATAACCAGTTAGACTAATCTCAACATCTTGAATCTGTAAATCTTTATAAATATCAGAAATCGAAAAAACTTCATGACATACATTAGGGACAGGAAGATCAATAATAATATGGCAATTTTTACATCTGAAATGTGCATGTGGTTTTATATCCGCATCATATCTAATATTTCTTTTATCAATATTAATAGAAGAAACCGCACCTGACTCTACAAAAAGAGATAACGTATTATATATGGTTGTTTTTGATAATGTCGGAATAGTCGAATGTAATGCCATATAAATTTCATCCACATTCGGATGAGTTTTATGATTAAGTAAATACTTCATAACTGCAATACGCTGTATTGAAGGTTTAATTCCAAACTCCGCCAAGTATTCTTTTGTATATTCCATTGTTTTTATTTCAAGTTTGTAATGATTACAATTTTATAATTATTGCAAAATTACAAAAAAAAATAATACAAAAAACACTTTTTATAAAAAAAATACATATATTTGTAATCTTGAATCTACAAGGATTTAGGTGTAACTAATTCTAAAAGTTTCTCTATTTTTGAAAAAAGAGGTCAAAAAAAGAGAGAAAAATGCTAAAAAAGATCAATAAGTTAATAGTTGAATAAAATAAAGAGCGTCATAAATCAAAGCATATTAAAGAAAAATAAAAAATATTTCCCTGATAATAAGGAATATAATAAAAAAAATAAAAAAAATAGGATTTAGCGATGCTGAATGGAAGAAAAAAGGTGTATTTTTGCAATCCCAAACGACGAGGAAAAGAGGCGAATGGAATGAGGGGACCAGTTCTTTGAAAAAATGGAATGAAGTAGCAAATACTCAAGGATTTTTTTGAGACAAGCAAGCGATAAAGTCGGGACAGACACAAGAAAAAGAAATTAATTAGGATGGAGAGTTTGATCCTGGCTCAGGATGAACGCTGGC
>JAKIZI010000269.1 GCA_022708105.1 Bacteroidota bacterium | reverse complement strand
ATGCGGTTTATTGAAGTCTATACACTGGACCCGATAACGTCAACAGCAGCCGTATCGGATAACCAGGATGTCGTTACACTGATTACAGTTCATAGCGCAAAGGGAATCGAAAATCGTGTTTGCTATATTATTCGCGCTGAACCGGGAATTTACCCTCATATGCGCAGCATAGGGAAGGAAGACGAAGAGGAAGAAGAAAGACGCACGCTGTATGTGGCGATCACAAGGGCGAAAAACGAACTAATTCTAACGAGGTCAAAATTTCAATGCAGTTATTCCTATCCATATTTCGACACTGAAGAATCCTATTTTTTATCAGACGTGCCCGAGGATATTTTACAAGAAGATTACGTGCATGATCATGCGTTTGATAACGTATATCATGCCAGTAATGAAATAGATCTTACCGCTGATTTTACCAACATAATGTCATAAGGAGGAATAAACCATGAGAAAAAGAAATTTTCACACATCAATAAATTTGCTGATAGAGCCCAACACCTATCAACGA
>JAKIZI010000268.1 GCA_022708105.1 Bacteroidota bacterium | reverse complement strand
TCAGACTGTGCCTTATTTAAGTATTGGTCGCAACCGATACGATTCACGTCCGCCGTAGCGTTAAGCCCAGATGTGACACTACGGGAACTTGTGGACACGTTATGATTTCTATTCAGACAACGTGGCCAGTTCAGTCTTCCCGCGCGAAGCGCCGATCTAACGAATGCGTGACTTGCATTGCGCCATTGGCGCGATTCTTGCTCTTAGGGAGCGTCAGCGACCCGCAAGAATCGTGACAACAGCAATGTCAAGTCAACGTTATTGTTATACAGAATATATTTTTAGATAATCTTGAAAAACTCTTGCTATCATATTGCAATTTTCTAAGTACCATTCATATGCTCCATGAATCTCATCTTTCTTTTTAATGTCTTTCACATCTTTTCTAATTGCTATTCTGCTTGCCTTTGCATTTGGCAATTCTTGCCAATCTAGCCCAAACCCTAGTTTATCTTCTATTTCTTGTTTATGCTCATGCAACTTTCTAAAAAGGCTTTTATTGTCATCAATGT
>JAKIZI010000267.1:334-512 GCA_022708105.1 Bacteroidota bacterium | reverse complement strand
TTGAACCCCGGTTTCCGGCGTGAGAGGCCAGCGTCCTAACCACTAGACGATGGGACCATCGTGGAAAAATGTCCCGTATGACTATTTAATCCCCTGACAAAAGTCAAGCAAAACTGACTTTGTGTGTTATCATTGTGAATTAATATAAGCGCAAGCGTCCTGAAGCCTTTGCACAACG
>JAKIZI010000267.1:0-252 GCA_022708105.1 Bacteroidota bacterium | reverse complement strand
TTTCCTGGGCGAAGGACGTAAGGAAATCTTCGATTCCCTTCCTGCTGAAATTTGGTGTACCGGAAAGTTTTACCGCAATCTCTTTCAAATAACCGGCAATGGATGGCTGTAAAAAATTCTGCGCCGCCTCTTTTTCGTACTCCACCTTTTCAGCAAAATAAAAACCGGCAGATGCGGCCAGCTCAACTAAAGTCTTCGCCCGCGGTTGCAAATCAACAATCACCTTTTTCATGAAACCCTTGTCAGCTTTCT
>JAKIZI010000266.1 GCA_022708105.1 Bacteroidota bacterium | reverse complement strand
CCCGGTTTCCGGCGTGAGAGGAGAAACTGAAAGATATCCAAGCCACCTGTTTTTATTGTAAATATTTGTATTTATTGCAATCTATGTGTCATCTTGTGTAACGGTGTGCAGCTGTTTTACCCTGATTCCAGAGTAAAAGGACACCCACAGGGACACCCGCTTTTGTGACGATTTTTGTATCTAAGCATACGGAAATTTTCGTATTTATCAGATGCATGGACTTACTGTTCTTATGTGACTGAAATGTGTCGACATTGCATTATAAACAGTATATAGTATTGACATAAAAACATATATATATTTGTGTCAGGTAAATCATGGCTAAAAGGTTAAATACAACTGATAATAAAATAATTAACAGAATATACGGGCATGGTAGGGGATGGGTTTTTACTCCGGACCATTTCAAAGACCTTGGCAGTCGTGATGCAATTGCGTCCGCTTTGAAACGTTACAAGCAGGCAGAACTGATACGCCAGCTGGCTCGAGGTCTCTATGACTATCCCAAAATAG
>JAKIZI010000265.1 GCA_022708105.1 Bacteroidota bacterium | reverse complement strand
AACCATTAAAAATCTGCTTTGCTTTTTGAATATTAAATATCATTTCAATTTTCAGTTAATATTTAAGATTCATCCGGTTGATGCATACTTTTTCTCTTACAAACAAGCGACTCTGGAAAGGTCTTAAATTTGTGAATTACGATTTGAAAGGTGGAAATAAAAATTCAGCCAATGAGCTTTCTTTTTTGCTGTTGGTACTCCTCCGCGGTTAATGCACCTGAGTCTTTCAAATCTGATAGTTTTTTCAGTTCATCGGCCACTGACATTTGTTGACCAGTTTGTTGCATCATAGGAGCGTTTGCAGACTTCGCCTGCTGTTTATCTTCCATGTCTGCTCTTTTAATTAAAACTTCGACTAGCCCGTGGCACTGGCGCGCCGTTTGAAGCGCTTGTTGATAAATTGTTTTATCCTTTTCTGTTTCTTTGTTCAGAAAGGTGATATCGAAAATAGGTTGTTTTGTATCATTAACTGTCAGACGAAGATCGATCCTGCTCACAGTTCCTGTGCTTTTTG
>JAKIZI010000264.1 GCA_022708105.1 Bacteroidota bacterium | reverse complement strand
GCCAATATGACTTATCGACGAGTATATAGTAATGAGTGCGGAATAGTTTACAGCAATGGCGCCACTATCTATTTTTCTCGTGTCGAAACTACCGGAGAGGGAATTGCCACTTCAGGAAGAATTGCCTCTCAAAATGCCTCTTTTGTGAACGACAAAGGAAAATTAGTTTCCTACCCGTTCATCAATCAATTTGGAGAAAAAATGGTCTATAAGCCCTACGTCATTACCAATGGGGTAACCGACTTAACATCGTCAACCGCAATATTTACAGGTGCGGTTCTCTTTGATGGATACAGTGATATTTATGAAAAGGGATTTGATGTATGTACCGATTCCAACTTCGTCACAAATCCCGTTCGTTATAACGCCGTCACCGATTTGACCAATACATACACTTTCAATGTTACTGACCTTGTATCCGAAACGGAATATTATATCAGGGCTTATGCCATCAATAATAAGGGAACGGGATACGGGCAACCCATTCGTTTTGTAACCAAGTAAAAAACCTGGGC
>JAKIZI010000263.1 GCA_022708105.1 Bacteroidota bacterium | reverse complement strand
TAACGATTCCGGGCAGCAATGGTTCCAGATCAAGAAAACGTGGATCTTTCTCTTTTTTGTCTCCCGGTGGCTGTAGCAATGCTTTCAGTTCGGCATCACTAAGTTGACTCAAAGCCTTAAAGCTTTGTCCTGTTGCTATCGCGCGTTGTCGATAATCACTCAGGGTACTCTTTCCCATACTGAGTTGTTTGCAGATGTGCTCATAGGGACGGCCGGCGGCCAGATACTGCATTAATGTTTTTAATTTGAGCATTGTAATTTTTGAATTAGCCATAATACCACTCCTTAATATGTTATTTGGTGGAGCAATATTATGAATTTTTAAAAAAATTACAGTCTCATCGTGCGGTACGATTTACTCCGACGTAGCGGTACGATTTACTCCGACGCAACAGTACTGTTTCATCCGACGCAGCGGTACGATTTTGCCGACGTTATCAGTATCCATTACCCTTTTGATGGATTGATAGGTCAGAATATCGTTGTCCAGCGCATAGCGGCATACCCGCTCAAAAA
>JAKIZI010000262.1 GCA_022708105.1 Bacteroidota bacterium | reverse complement strand
AAGATAAGCCAGAATACTGCCACAGGCAATGCACACAATACTAGTGTTATTAAGGAATTGAACAGCATGCCCAAGAGAAACAATACGACCATTATTTAATCCTTTTATTGTTCCAACGAAAAAATCACCCGGAGCGCAGCGATCGGGTGTATTGTTTTTTGTTATATGATTTTATTTTTTACTTTACGCACTAAAATATCATTTATCTCGCACTCAAGAAATGGTTCACCAAATACAGCATGGTTTTTCTTTGTATATAAAAAACGGTATTTGCTGAGTGGATAAATTGGCAATACAAAACCAAACCATAATCTCATAACGAAAGCCCCACATTTCTGACAGGTACTTTTTCTAAATCCGAATTGTAAAAGTGGAACCCGCCCTGGCCGCATTGCAATATAGCGGATAAGTGAGGACCATCTGGAATTTGTTACAGCAGTAGTTTCGGTTAAACAAGAATCGCAAAACTCTTTTGATGGTAATTTATGAAATTCCTCACCACATTGTTTGGAACAAAATT
>JAKIZI010000261.1 GCA_022708105.1 Bacteroidota bacterium | reverse complement strand
TGATGAAGATGAAGAGAGTCAAGAAGTAACGGACAGGTCATACTGGGAAAAACGAGGAACTAAAGGAACGTTAGAAATAACAGATTTTCTCCTAAAATTGGTAAATGAGGTTGCTCCAGACTTGGTACTCAAATACAACAAGTTTTATATTGGTCTTGCTACAAAAAGTGGCCAACCCAAAAACTTCGCAATTTTCCGTCCTAAAAAAGACTGGGTGAGGTTTGAACCGCGGCTTGACCGCTCTGAAGAAATCCAAAAAAAATTGGAGGATGCGGGTATTGACATCATGGAATACGACAGCAGATGGGGCCGCTACAGAATTCGTCTTGGTAAAGGTGACATAAAGAAGCATGAGACACTTCTACGGGAGCTAATGAAAATGGCTTACGGCGATGTCAATGAATAGTCGTATAACCCGTCGCTAAAGCCGATCGCCGCTTCGCGGCTCCGGCTTAGCTTTTCGTTAGGCCATTGAAGGACTGAATCATGGACATGTGGAAATTTTACGACATCACTCACCG
>JAKIZI010000260.1 GCA_022708105.1 Bacteroidota bacterium | reverse complement strand
TACAATAGTAGAACAAGCCTGTGAGATTGTTCCTGGATTTAGGAACAGTTATCAAAAATTTCATCAGAAAGCAATTACGGACCAAAACAGGTTATTGATTATTTGGGAAGATATACTCATAAAGTAGCCATTAGCAATCATAGAATAACATCCATAGCGGATAGTAAAGTTTCTTTTTTATGGCGAGATTATCGGCAAGGTTATAAATCTAAAGAGATGACTTTAGAAGCAACAGAGTTTTTGAGACGTTTTTGTCAACATATTTTACCTTATAGGTTTACCAAGATAAGACACTATGGTATATTGTCCAATAGAAATAAGCGTAAGATTAGGGAGATTCAATTTTTGATGGGGATAATAGTTGAAAAAAAGGAAAAGAAGAGTTGGCAGGAGATTAGCAAAGAGAAATTACATTTTGATCCGGTGGCATGTCCTCATTGTGGAACAGGTCATTTTGTAATGATAAGCAGTTGGAATGGAAGAGCCCCTCCAAAACCAGAAGTTAGGAAACAAGGCAATTTAA
>JAKIZI010000025.1 GCA_022708105.1 Bacteroidota bacterium | reverse complement strand
CGACTTAGCTTAATTACCATCCGACGAGAATACAAAGATGAAGATGATGATGAAGTTTCAAGTGAACATATTGTCGGAGTACCTGAAAATAGTACTATTATTGAAGAAAATGATTGCTTTGTTCTATTCGGAAAAACCAATGATTTGGAAAATTTCATTAAAGTAAATCAATAATTAATGCCCCTATCTAAATTACGTAAGTTTAATCAACGACTTAATCTCCATATCGTCGAACGTCATGATATGCTGGTTAAAATATTACGTATTTTAAGTTTGATTGTCTCTTTAATTACCATTTCTTCCATTCTCTACTATCACGGCTTCTATATTACACTCAAAACCAAAGAAACTATCAAAATTATTGTTCATCTCAGTTTGCTTTTTTACACGCTCAAATATCTTTTGTATCTTTTTTACTCTATTAATCGAAAAGCTTATATCAAAGAAACTTACATCGAATTTATCATCATCCTTTTATTAATCTCCAATTGGATATTGATTTCAATGTTTGATATCTCTATTCCTCTATTTAATTACGATAGTTTTGAAGATTTTTATCTTTTGTTTATTCAATTCTATTTTCTCATAATGGTGGTCATCGAAATATCCAAGGCAAGTAAATTTCTGACCAACTTTCACGTATCTCCCCCGACGCTCATGCTTCTCTCTTTTTTCTTATTGATATCGGTCGGGACTTTATTACTGATGCTTCCAAGAATGACTACTGACGGAATTTCTTTTATAAATGCATTATTTACTTCTACAAGTGCCTCTTGTGTTACAGGGCTTTCCGTTGTAAATACCGGAACGGATTTTACACTGAAAGGACAAGTAGTCCTTATAATACTAATGCAGTTAGGCGGATTAAGTATTTTATCTTTTGCCACATTCTTCACTGTTTTCATTGCCCGAAGCAGCGCAGGCTTGAGATATCAACACTTAGTTAAGGATTTGCTTTCCACCAATAAATTATCCGATTCATTCCAACTACTCAGAGCAATTTTCATCACTACTTTTGTGATTGAAACAATAGGTATTATCTTGTTGTATATGTATTGGAAAACAACAGGGGTGTTTTCTACAGACGGAGAAACATTCTTTTATGCCCTCTTTCACTCTGTTTCCGCATTCAATAACGCCGGTTTTTCATTATGGAACGCAAATTTAATGGACACTGCCATTGTAGATTGTTACTTTCCGCAAGGAGTTATCGCCATATTAGTCTTTTTAGGAGGAATCGGATTTACTACACTCAGCGAATTTTTCAGTCCCCGACAAATTAAAGAACGAAAAAAATATAGTTGGAAAAAATTGTTGCCCTCAACCAGAATCATTCTTTATACTACTTTTGGAATAATTATAATAGGCACCATTATTGGTTTGGCTTTAGAATATAACAATACACTTGGCATTAAAACCACTTTTTTAGAAAAATTCGGCACAATTTTGTTCCAAACTATATCGGCACGAACTGCCGGCTTTAACATGGTTGATGTTACCCGATTTACGGTACCCACCATGATCTTGTTCATGATTATCATGTTTATCGGAGCCTCCCCCGGCTCAACCGGAGGCGGGATTAAAACC
The DNA here is from genome assembly GCA_022708105.1 of Bacteroidota bacterium. GTDB lineage: Bacteria > Bacteroidota > Bacteroidia > Bacteroidales > WCHB1-69 > DUOL01. The sequence goes on along the minus strand of JAKIZI010000025.1, from coordinate 19,941 downwards.
ACAACCTTTTTTGTGTTGATGAAATCCATGTTCGCTACGATTCAAGGAAAGAAAAATATAGAATTTCAAAAAAAAACCATCCCTTTTGAATTGGTGGACAAGGCCTATAGCATCGTTCTTATGTCCCTAATAGTAATTATTATTTCTGCTTTTGCCATCTCTATCGTGGAACCGAAAATTGACATTACCGATTCCCTTTTCGATTGTATCTCTGCCTTTTCGACTTGCGGACTCTCCAGCGGTGCCTGTGCAGCAATGGGGATCGGCGGAAAAATAATCCTAATTCTCAACATGTACATCGGAAGAGTAGGGACCCTTACACTGGCTTTCGCCCTGAGCAAAAGAATAAAAGAAGCAAAACATCAATATCCCGATATTCATTTTATGGTGGGTTAAAAAAAATTGTATATTTGTCCTCAAATTTATACAAATGAAACCCATTATTGCCCCCTCCATGTTGTCCGCCAACTTCTGCCACTTAGAAGCTGATATTCAAATGGTTAATGAATCTACAGCCGAATGGTTTCACTTAGATATTATGGATGGCGTTTTCGTCCCAAATCTGTCCTACGGAATGCCTGTTATCAAAGCAATCAAATCAAAAGCCGAAAAGCCGTTGGATGTGCATCTAATGATCATTCAGCCGGAACGATATATTACCGCTTTTAAAGATGCCGGTGCCGACTTGCTGACCGTTCATTGGGAAGCATGCACCCATCTCCACCGCACCCTTCATCAAATCAGAAACGAAGATATGCTGGCCGGAATTGCCCTCAACCCCCATACCCCCGTCTCTTTCCTTGAAGATATTATTCAAGATACGGATATGGTGCTCATTATGTCCGTGAATCCCGGCTTCGGAGGTCAGAAATTTATTGAAAACAGCTACCACAAAATTGCAGCTCTTAAAGACCTTATAATTAAGAAAAAATCCAATGCACTGATTGAAGTTGATGGCGGTGTTAATGCCGAAACAGCTCCCCTGCTCGTGAAAGCCGGTGCCGATGTGCTGGTCGCTGGAAACAGTATTTTCAAACACGCAAATCCTCCCGAAATGATCGAGCTCCTCAAAAATGCCAAAAAATAAAAGACATTATTAACCTTTATTAAGATTATTACCCTATGAATTTGGAAGCTTTTTATAAACTTACTTACGGATTATATATCGTAAGTTCTACCGACGGAGAACATGAAAGCGGCTATATATCCAATACGGTGATGCAAGTGACCGCTGAACCGTCCCGTATTGTCATCTCTTCAAGCGTAGATAATTTCACCACCGGCTTGATTAAAAAATCAGGCATATTTGCTGTGTCTGCCCTGGATAAAAATACCAATAGAACCGTTTTAGGAAATTTTGGATATAAAAGCGGTAGAGATATTAAAAAATTTGAAAATCTGCAACTCCTCAGAGGTAAAAAAAATGTGCCCATTGTGATCGACAATTGCCTCGCTTGGTTCGAATGTCAAGTGATTCAAGAAATTCACTACGGAACCCACATCCTCTTTATTGCAGATGTCCTCAATTGCGAAAAACTGGGGGATGACAGCGACGTCCTTACCTATTCCTACTATCGGGAAGTGCTTAAGGGAAAATCGCCAAAGTCTGCCCCTTCTTATATTAACCCTCAAAAAAAGGAGATTGTTATGAAAGATTTAAGTATCTATGTTTGTGACGTGTGCGGGTACGAATATGACCCCGCTAAAGGTGACCCTGATTCCGGAATCGCCCCCGGTACCGCTTTTGAAGATATTCCGGACGATTGGCTCTGTCCTCTCTGCGGTGTCGACAAAACCAATTTCTCTAAATTATAAGAGTTTCTCGCTTTTTTTCATTTTATTGAAAAAATCATTGTAAATTTGCACACTACAAATTACAATGATGGAAAATCTTATTAACAAATTACAACATCCAATTTATCAGGTTGTTAGTCATACGGCCGACAAGTTGGATGTTTCAGTTTATGCCGTGGGCGGTGTCGTTCGTGACCTCTTTCTTAATCGTTCCTCTAAAGATATTGATATCCTTGTTATTGGCAGCGGAATTAAACTGGCAACAGCTACTGCTGCCGAAATAGCCCCTTCACTCCACGTAAATGTATATAAGAATTTCGGAACTGCCCAATTCTCCTACGAAGACGCTAATATCGAATTCGTTGGCGCTCGTAAGGAATCATACCGCTCTGACTCCCGTAAGCCCATCATCGAAAATGGAAGTCTTTCCGATGACCAAAATCGCAGAGACTTTACTATTAATGCCATGGCCATTGCCCTCAATGGCCCCGATAAAGGAAAATTAGTTGACCCCTTTAACGGAATTCAAGACCTCGAAGATAAAATTATCAAAACTCCCTTGGATCCTGATATAACTTTCTCCGACGATCCGCTTCGTATGATGCGTGCCATCCGGTTTGCTACGCAACTGAATTTCAATATATTTCCCGAAACGTTCAACTCGATTAAACAAAATGCCAACCGATTGGAAATTATCTCTCGGGAAAGAATCGTGGAAGAGTTTAACAAAATTTTACTCGCTCCCCAACCTTCCAAAGGAATTATCCTCCTCGACGAATCGGGACTTCTGGAACAATTTCTTCCGCAATTGCTTGCACTGAAAGGAGTTGATTATGTGGACGGAAAAGGACATAAAGATAATTTTTTTCATACCCTTGAAGTGGTTGATAAAATTGCCATGGTGAATTCCAACTTGTGGCTGTTGTGGGCTGCACTGCTCCACGATATCGCAAAACCTGTCACTAAAAAGTATGATACCAAGACTGGCTGGTCTTTCCACGGACATGAAGCCGTTGGATCTCGGATGGTAGGACAAATTTTTCGTTATCTGCGAATGCCGACCAACGAAAAGATGAAGTATGTCCAAAAAATGGTTTCACTCCACCTTCGTCCCATCGCCCTCGTGGAAGATGAAATTACCGATTCCGCGGTACGAAGACTCCTTTTCGAAGCCGGCGAAGATATTGAAGACCTGATGCTGCTCTGTGAGGCCGATGTAACCTCTAAAAATCCTGCAAAAGTAAAACGCTTCCTCAATAATTTTGCCAAAGTTCGTCTCAAACTTAAAGAAATTGAAGAAAAAGATCGTCTGCGCAATTGGCAACCTCCTATCGACGGAAAAATGATTATGGATACGTTCAACCTTGCCCCTTCCGAAACGGTTGGCATTATCAAAACCGCCATCCGTGAGGCAATTTTAGACGGAATTATTCCTAACGATTTCGATGCTGCTTACGAGTTTATGTTGCATGAAGGCGAAAAGATGGGACTTACGCCTATAAGCAATTCCGGGAATTAGATTCTTTTTTATGATGATATTTATTGGGGCGTGCCGGCTTCACCGTCACTCAGGGAGGAACCGGTTCCCCTCTTCTCTTTCCAACGTCCATTCTTTCGCAGCGATTCCGAAATGATCCATTGTAACTGCCCATTCACGCTCCGAAACTCATCTGCTGCCCACTTCTCCAACGATTCCATCATTTTGGCATCTATGCGTAATACAAAACTTTTTGTTTTGTTTTCTTCTGCTGCCATAACCTACTATTGATGAAGAGTTCCCGTATTGATTACCGGTTGTGTATTCTCATCTCCACACAACACCACCAATAAATTACTTACCATTGCCGCCTTCTTTTCTTCATCCAAATCTACAATCGACTCATCCGATAACTTTTGCAACGCCAACTTCACCATAGAAACCGCACCTTCTACAATTTTTTCACGAGCTGCAATAATGGCATCCGCCTGCTGACGACGCAACATCACTGCCGCAATTTCCGGCGCATACGCCAAATAGTTAATCCTTGCCTCTACCACTTCGATACCGGCAATCATCAATCGCTCATTTAAACGATCTTCCAACTGCTGATTGATCTCCTCACCACCCGAACGCAAGGTGATGATCTCTTCCGAAACCCCCGAAGAATCATACGCATATTCCCCGGCAACCTGCCGCAACGCTGCATCACTCTGTACCCTTACAAATTCCTCAAAGGCATTCATACGATTCAACGCACTGTTCATGCTCGCATTCCCCACCTTAGAGTTCTCCGCCATGTTCTGCGAATCAATCTCAAACATCGCTTTGTACACATTATTTACTTTCCATACCAACACCAAACCAATCATGATCGGATTCCCGTTTTTGTCGTTTACTTTTATAGGTTCTCCATTCAAATTCCGCGCACGCAAAGAGATTTTCTTTGCTATCAATAATGGATTAACCCACGTTAAACCGGTACGATAAAATGATCCTTCGTACTTTCCGAAAAAAACCATCGCTCTTCCCGTGTTCGGCTCCAACATCACAAACCCACCACAGAAAAATAATGCTACCCCCATAGAGGTAAAGGCAATCCACAAAGGCCATCCGTTGTAAAACACAATGGGAAACAGGGCAATTAATAAGGCAATAATGAATAACATGAAAAAACCGTTACACCTGAAACCTTTAAATTCAAATTCTTTTGCTTCCATAAATTTTATTTTTATTTTTTTGATATTAAAATGATATCACAAAGATATATCTTTTTTAAATAGAAAAGCAAGAAAATTAACTTTTTTTGTTAAAAAAATTAATTCCGTGAGATATCAAAATAGACTTAGGCCGATAAGGAATGAAAAATACTTCTTTGAAAAAGAGTGCTCTATTTTTTTAGGAGAGGATATTTTTTTTCGTATTTTTGCACGTAATTTTGGAATAATAAAAAGAACAAATAAAGAAACAATGAATTTTGCAGAAGAATTAAAATGGCGTGGGATGATTCACGACATAATGCCCGGCACGGAAGAACAGTTAAATAAGGAGATGACTACCGCTTACGTAGGAATAGATCCAACCGCAGATTCTCTGCATATCGGTCATTTGGTGAGTGTGATGATGTTGAATCATTTTCAGCGTTGCGGACATCGTCCGATTGTCATTTTAGGCGGAGCTACCGGAATGATTGGAGACCCTTCAGGAAAATCTCAGGAACGGAACTTATTGGGAGAAGAAGCACTGCGTCATAATGAACAATGTATCCAAAAGCAATTGAGTAAGTTTTTAGACTTTAATGCAGAGCTAAATAATTCAGCGTTATTGCTCAATAATTATGACTGGATGAGCAAATTCTCCTTTTTGGATTTTATCCGCGATGTCGGGAAGCACCTAACCGTTAATTACATGATGGCCAAAGACTCTGTAAAAAAGAGAATTTCTGGTGAAGGCGAAGGAATGTCTTTTACTGAATTTTCCTACCAATTGGTACAGGGATACGACTTTTTCCATCTATATAAACAATATAACTGTAAATTACAAATGGGTGGCTCCGACCAATGGGGCAATATCACTACCGGCACTGAACTCATTCGCAGAAAAGCAGGCGGAGAAGCATTCGCACTCACCTGCCCGTTGATTACCAAAGCGGACGGCGGTAAGTTCGGCAAAACCGAAAAAGGGAATATCTGGCTGGATCCGGAAAAAACATCTCCTTATACCTTTTACCAGTTCTGGCTCAACTGCTCCGATGAGGACAGCAAAAAATATATCCGCATCTTTTCTCTTTTATCTAAAGAAGAAATTGAAAATATTGAAAAAGAACATGATCAGGCGCCCCATCTCAGACTTCTCCAAAAAGCACTTGCTAAAGATCTTACTGTAAGAGTACACTCACTAGAAGATTACGAAGCCGCCCTGAACGCATCAGAAATATTGTTTGGAAAGGGAACCGCCGAAAGTCTCACTTCGCTCTCGGAAAAGATGTTCTTTGCCGTATTTGACGGAGTCCCTCAAACCGAAATTTCCCGCTCCGTTTTGAAACAAGGGATCTCTATCGTTGACTTTCTTACCGAATATACCTCAATTTTCCCTTCCAAAGGTGAAGCCCGCAGAATGTTAAAAGATAACGGCGTCTCGATAAATAAAATTAAAATTGACGAAGATTTCTCCATCTCAGCAGACCAACTGATTAACGATAAATATATTTTAGTTCAAAAAGGAAAGAAAAATTACTATATAGTAGTGGCGGTAAATTAAAATTGACTACCCCAACCTGCTTTTAATAACAGCGGCGTATCGCCGACTCATAATCACCGGTTCTTCGATGCCGGTGAGGAAAACCCTGAAACTATTCTGAAACCATTCTTCCACACGCTCCACATAATCTAAATTAATGATGGACGAGCGATGAATACGCACAAACGTATTCTCCGGGAGTCTTTTTTCCCATTCCTGCATAGTTTTATTAGTCAAGCCGTGCTGTCCGTCAGCGGTTTTTACATCCGAATAATCTCCGGTAGCGGTAATCACAACTATATTAGAAACGCGAAGAAACAGATAGCGATTCGTAAATTGTATAAACAATCGGTCGTCAATGGCTAATTTATTCTTGGCAGAAGGCATCGTTACTTCTTCTTCGTGCACTCTCGAAAGAGCTTCCGCCAACCGGTCGCGACCAACCGGTTTAACCAAATAATCTAAGGCATTTATCTCAAATGCTCTCACCGCATATTGATCGTAAGCGGTAACAAATATGATATGCGGCATATAGGTCAACTTCTCAACCAAATCAAAACCCGTAGCTCCGGGCATCTGAATATCCAAAAAAATAAGGTCGGGCTTATGGGTTTCTATCTTCTCGAGGGCATCAGGGACGGTGTCCGCTTCCGCAATAATACGAACATCTTTCCGCTCTTCCAGCAACGAACGTAGCGCATTGCGTGCCAAGCGCTCATCATCCACAATGATTACCTGTAATTCTTTTTTTGACGACATGCTGTTATTTGTATTTAATCAAGATCGTACTCACTACATAATCGTCGATTTGTTCCAATTTACAATACGAACCTTCGGCAAAGGCAGATTGAATTCTATCCTGAACATTCTTCAGTCCCACCTGAGTTCCTGAGTGTTCTTCTCTCGGATCTATTAATTTTCCTGAATTAGAAACGGAAATAAGTAAATTTTCCTCTTGAACACAAGCACTGATAGTGAGCCGTAAGGGAAGTGCCGTGGTCTTCATTCCGTATTTAACGGCATTTTCTACTAAAGGATGAAGCAAAAAACTAAGTACCGGAAGTTCCATCGCCTCCGATTGAATATCATAGTCTATCAATAGTTTATCTTCAAATCGTTTTTTTTCAATGGATAAATACAACCGAATGGCTTTCAACTCTTCCTTAAGCGGAATCTGCGCCAGATTCTTTTGTTCCAATGAGTATCTCAAAAATTCCGATAATTCGCAAAGCAACTCTTTAGATTTAGATTTATCTTCATCCATTAATGCAGAAATCGAATTTAGAGAATTAAACAAAAAATGAGGATTTAATTGATAACGCAGCATTTTCAGTTGCGCCGTCTGGGCCTGATAACTCGCCCGCTCTGCTCGATCTCGTTCTACATTCCACTGTTTCCAATACTTAATTCCGAAATAGAGTCCGCTCCATGCAATAAATACGATGACATTCACAGAAGAACTATATATAATTTTGTAGAAAGCAATTTCTCTATTCTCTTCCATAAATCCGAATAATTGCTGTAAACCTATATCAAAAGTTTGACTTAAAAAAGTCATCACTGCCGAAACCAGCAAAACAACCAACATAATTATACGCAATGAAGATTTTCGCTTAAAAAGAGTACGATAGATATACCTCATCCCTATCGTGAGAAGAAATCCAAAAAAGTTACTTATTAACATTAAATTATATAAGGTATCCATTAACTCGGGACCTAATGCTCCGTTGCCTAAATAAACATTATAAAATAATAATTGAAGAATATTCATCAACATAAACAGTGTCCAACCGGCAATCTGATAATGCCAGAAAGTGAACTCTTTTTGCTTCAGTACTTTTAATTCCATCTTTCTTTATTTTAATATTCTTATCCTTCCTCATTCTTTTCTCTGCCGCGCAAAAATAATCAATAAACTCAAATCTCGTCCAAAAAATATTCAATTATTTATATCATCAAAGACTGACCGATACAAATCTTTTTTCCTCCTTATATCTAAAATCAAATAAATAGCTTCCAATTCAATATTCAGAAATAATCGTTTATCGAAACAAAAAACCACTTATCGAAGAAAAAAGCCATTCATCGAAATCAGCTTGGCCATTTATAAAAACAGCAGTTTATTTGCACATTATTAATTTAAAACCAAATGCCTTATGAAACCCATGATTTGTTCCTTTATGATGATGCTTGTGTTTTCCTTAGCCGCAAGTCCGTTTAATTCTGCACTGAGAGCTGACAATTACGCGCAAAATGAAGCGGTTCATCCGGATGGGAAAATGGTATTTTCAAAAGAAAATCCTGCTATACCAAAGCAGGAACCCACTAAAAACAGCAGAATTAAAGTTCCCGCAATTATGTTTGAAGAGATCGCTGCTCCCAAAATGCATTACAGCGGCTCACTTCCTTATCAATTAAAAAAATCCAACTATACTCTTATTTCTGCCGATAACAAAAATAAAGGTCCCAAAACCATCGTTGTAATGGACGATGTCCTTCACATGATTTCTCTTTTTAAATAAAATAAGAGAACACGGAAACATTTGACAATAAAATACGTTACACCTATAACCAAAAAAAAATATGAAAAAGAAATTTTTAATCGGTATCGTAAGTGCCATCATATTAACAATAAGCATTATGAATGTTAACGGACAACCATTGCGCCACGGATTCAGATTGATTGAGAAAAGATTCGTCAAAGAGATTAACTCCGAATGTTACTACTTTGAACACGTGAAGAGTGGTGCCAAGCTATTTAAAGTAGCCAATGAAGATGAGAACAAAACATTCAATATCGCCTTCAAAACACTTCCCGATTCAGATAACGGTGTAGCCCATATCTTAGAACATTCCGTCCTGAACGGATCTAAAAACTTTCCCGTCAAAAGTCCATTTGACATTCTTTCCAAAGGCTCGCTTAATACTTTTTTGAATGCCATGACCTCCCGGGAAATGACGGAATATCCTGTAGCCAGTTTGAATGAAAAGGACTATTTCAACCTCATGCACGTCTATTTGGATGCGGTCCTGAATCCTTTGATTTACAGCGATCCTCGCATCCTGAAACAAGAAGGCTGGCACTATGAGCTTACCGACAAAGAGGCTACGCCCATTTATAAAGGAGTTGTGTACAATGAAATGAAAGGTGCACTCTCAAATCCGAATCGACTGCTGTTGTATTACAACTTAAAAACTTTATTTCCAGACAATGCTATCGGAAAAGAATCCGGCGGAATTCCGGCTTCTATTGTAAACCTCACCCAGGAACAATTTACCAACTTCCATAAAACCTATTATCATCCCAGCAATTCGATTATCTTCTTATATGGAAATGCAGATCTCGATAAAGAGTTAGCTTTCATCGACCAAAATTATTTATCACAATATTCTGTAAATAAAAATATTACACAGTTGCAAAACCACCCCCCATTCAGTAAGATACGGGAAGAACATGCTTACTACCCGGTAACGGAAGGAAGCCCCACTGAAAATCTCACTTTTCTCACACTTAACTATGTAGTAGGAGAATCTTCCGATTATGCCCTCACATTTGCATTCAACATTCTTTGTGAAGTTCTGTTCAACCAAGAGGCAGCCCCTGTGAGACAAGCACTTCTCAAAGCAGGTATCGGACAAAATATTGCTGCCTATTGCATGGATTTTAAACAAAATGCCTTCACTGTGATGGTTCAAAATGCCAATCCGGAGGACAAAGAAAAATTCCTTGAGATTGTTCAAAAAACCTTGGTAGAAGAAGTGAAAAAAGGTATTGACAAAGATGAACTCAGGGCTGTTTTAAACCGAATGGAATTCAATATACGCGAAGGAAGTGATGCACAAAAGGGAATCACCTACTTTTCTCAAATTAAACCCGGCTGGGTATATGCCAACAATCCTTTTGCTGGATTGGAGTATGAAAAGTACCTTGAAACTATCAAAAAAGGTATTGATGGTCGCTACTTTGAAGATTTGGTTACCCGATATATCTTGCAAAACAATCATGCGTCGGTAGTAGTGTTAGAGCCTAAACCGGGCATGGAAAAGGAAAATAGCGCCGCAGAAGAACAAGCGTTGATTGCCTATAAAAATTCATTGTCCGACGAAGAGATTCAGCAATTAATTGGTGAAACAAAAGCGTTGATTGCCTATCAGAACGAAGAGGATAGCCCCGAAGATATGGCTAAAGTGCCCATGCTTTCGCTGAGCGATATTAATCCCAAAACCACTTTTTACTCCTGTAAGGAAAAAAAGATGGGAAATCATAAAATAATTCATCACGAAGAATTTGCCAACAGCATCATCTATTCAAACATCTATTTTGACATGAAAGTGCTTCCTCAAGAGTTGATTCCCTATGCCGCATTGTTGACGAATATTTTGGGAATACTCAATACCGATAATTACAGCTACGGAGCACTGAATCGTGAAATAAATAACAATACCGGCGGATTTTACACCACCATCAGGACTTATAACGCAAACAATGACGCCCAAAAATATCTTCCCTATTTTGTGGTTTCCGCCAAATCGTTCAATCACAAGAGCAGCTCTGTATTCAAACTCACTTCAGAAATTCTTCTGAATAGCAAACTTTCAGATAAAGAACGATTGCAAGAGGTCTTAACCAAACATCTTGCTGATTTGGAATCATTTGCCAACAACGGATTTTACATTGCACGGGCAAGAGCAAACTCTTACTTTAATGAGACGGCCGCCTTTGAGGAATGGATATCAGGCATCGAATATTACCAATTCATCAACACGCTCGGGAAAGATTTAGAAGCCAACCTACCGGCCATCATGGAGAATTTGGAACGGACAGCCGACCTGCTCTTCACCAAAGAAAACGCCATGAGCTTAGTTACTTGCAGCGGCGAGGATTTTCCGTTGTATGAACGCTCATTGACCGGTTTTCTCGAAATGCTTCCATCGCGACCGATTGAAATACACGAATGGACTTTCAAAGAAGATTCTAAAAATGAAGGAATTCAAAGTGCGTCCAAAGTACAATATGTCATCGGAGGATATAATTTTAAGAAACTGGGCTACGCATGGAATGGCAAAATGAGGGTCTTATCACAAATATTGTCCACAGATTGGCTCAAAAATCAGGTACGGGTAATTGGGGGAGCTTATGGTGGATTTTGCTCAATATCCCTCAACGGAACAATGTTATTATGCTCTTATCGCGATCCCAACCTCAGCCGGACTTTAGATGTTTATAAAGAAACAGGCAATTATCTGAGAAAATTCGATGCAGACCAAGAAACCATGACTCGATTTATCATCGGAACCATTGCAGAGCTTGATGCACCGCAAACGACCGAACAGAAAGGTAGAGCCGCATTCCATTACTACTTGACCGGCCGCACCGAAGCAGACATTCAAAAAGACAGAGATGCCATTTTAAGCACCACAGCCCAAGACATTCGTAATTTTGCAGAAATGGTTGACAAAATAACGGCCCAAAACAGCTATTGTGTATACGGCAATGACGAACAGATTGAAAAAGATCAATCATTATTCAAAGTTATCTTCAACATCAAACAAGGAGTCGGAAAATAACAAACATAAGATTCCACGCCCTTTTTGAATAATGATAGTTTCCCATCTTTGCGGGCTTTCCGCCTAAACTTCTCACTTCGCCTCGGATGGAAAAATATTTGCGACAGAAAAAATTAAGGCATCCACTCGATAATTGCTTCTGCGGCTTGTTCTTTTCTCCATTGATGAAAGTCGGGGTAATTATCAATTCCGCTTTCTATAACGGCTTTATAGTATTCGATTCCACGGATGCTTTCAGTGTTGGGCGTATCGTATTTGAGACGTAAGATAGTCTTTTTTTGTTCTGAAGTAATGACACTCATGATACGATTGGCCACTTGTTCAAAATATCCGTCATATTTTGAGTTTTTTACAATATGAATCATATCCAATTGCCAAATCCGATTATCGTTGTCCTTGTAGTGAGCATGCCACTCCAAACAAGCCTCTTCGGTATCCAGCAAATTGCGATACATGATTGATTGTAGATTTGGGGTACAAGCCAATCGGGACATCACTCTGAAATCATCTTCAATATTGACTTCTGGGGTGTACAAGTGCATATCAATATCAAGATGTTTCATCAATAACCCCATTTTTAAGGAACCGATCAAATTCACTTGTGCCCCAATACTTTGCCATAGTTCCATAATTTGAGTTGATTGCAAAACTTCTCGGGCGCATTGTTGGTTTTGTTGTGCAAGGGCAAAAATATCTTCCATGGTTATTTTATAAGGGTAATCTTATAGAATCAATATTAGTTATATAAATGTAAACTCTTTTCAGGATAAGGAAGGTAATTGACTCCGAACCAACAAATTAATAAGAATAGGAACGCAACAATCAATAGAACCATTGCACGAGTGTGGGCATTCGGAAAAATTTTCCGATGGAGCAGATAAATCAAATAGAATAACCAGGTCATAAGCGCCCACGTTTCTTTAGGATCCCAGTCCCAAAAGACGCCCCAGGCTTCTTTTGCCCACAATGAGCCCATAAACATACCCAAAGTGAATGCACCGGTGCCAATGGAAACTAAATTATCGGTTGCTTTAGACAAATAAGGATTCTTGTTAAAAAGACGATAAACGGCAAATAGAAAAGATGCCCCTAAAAAAGCATAAGAAATCATGTAAATGACTACATGAGGAATAAACCAAATGCTTTGAAGAGCCGGCATTAATTCTTTATGGTGAATTTCGGGTTTTAGAATATTTATGATGATGAATAGCGTGGATAATAGGGTAGTGAAGGAGAGTATAAATCGATAATGCCAGAGCATATATATGAGAACCCCTGCAGCAGCAAGAAAAAAAGAAAACCAAAGTCTTGTTTCTCCCATGGTGCGTAAAGGAGGACGATCAATAAAAATCCAATATCCAATAATAAATGTAGCATATATACTTATTCCTAATAATGCAAGTAGAATGGCAATGGTTGATTTTTTAGATGTGATGGCAGATAGGACGGAGGCAATTCCCCAACAAATTATGGAAGCCACAGAGAAAAAGATAAAATTTTCCCAATTAATCATGAGGAACCCCTCCTTCCTTTGTTACATTCGACTTGACCGGAATCATCATCATCAGGGCGGCTATCATCATAAAGATAATGCCCGTTGTAGTTGTTTTTTTCCATGGATCTTTGACAAGCATGAGCACACAATAATGATTTTTCTCTCCGTTTTTTGTGTCGTAGGACTGAAGATATAGGTCGTAGTCGTGGAAATGAGCCGGAGCATTTACATGGCATTGTGTTTGATAAATTTTATCGTTTTGAGTGATATGAAATTTTGCTTCCACTTGTTTGGCGTTGCCGGATTCATATTTTGTTACATGAATTTGGTTCAGTTGGATTGAGAATGGGAGTCTTACAGGATGTTGCGTATCGGTATAGGCGATATCGGAAGCGGTTTCTTTGTTTATAATAATGGTGTATTGATGCTGGTCTGCCGCTCCCCAAAACAGGGAAATAATAATGAGAATTGCCCCTAATTCAAAAAGACGGAGGTGAAGCTGTTTCCATGAGAATTTGAGCGTCCATTGCTTTGCATGATGTGCCATTAGAGTAAAGAGTAAACAGGTTGCAATAACGGCTAAAAAAGGAGAACTCAAAAAACGGGAAAGCCCAATTTTGAAAAAGATATTTTGGGAAGAAAACGAATCCGGGCAAAAAGTACGCATCATTTGAATCATAAAAATAGTTCCCAAAAATAGACTTAAGGCATAAAAAAGCCATTTAGAGGAAGAAATCTTTTCCCAAATCGGATGCAACAAAGGAATATTCTTTACTATAAACAAAATAAATAGCAAAGAAAAAAGAAAAATCACATTAACCGGAAAAGCAAAAAATTGTGAAGTTACCATATTTGCTAAGCGGATAAGTTTTTATTTTAAAAGTTTTTATTTTAATTTACGTGTAGTATAACTAGTATAGTCGTAAATTTTTCGTTCATAGTCGCCACTTCCGAAAAGGCTTGAAGAGATAAGAAAATCAGCCGTAGCTCTGTTGGAAGCGGTTGGAATATTATAAAGAACTGTAATACGTAGTAAAGCTTTTACATCTACATCGTGGGGTTGCTGAGCCATCGGATCCCAGAAGAAGAACATAAAGTCAATTTTGTTTTCTGAAATAAGCGCTCCCAACTGTTGGTCGCCGCCCAATGGTCCTGATTTTAGTAAAGAAATTCTGATATATTCTCTGGAATGCTTTTCTACCCCTTTATTGAGTTCAGCTTCTACAATTTTTCCGGTTGTTCCGGTACATACAATTTGGTGTTGTTTGAGTTTTTCTTTGTTAAAAGCTACCCATTCTGCGAGATCATCTTTACAATTATCGTGGGCAACCAGAGCTATTGTGTATGTTGGATTCATGAAATTAAGATTTAATTAAACGATAGGTGTCCGATGCAATTACCAACTCTTCGTTGGTTGTCACGGACAGAATTTTAACGCGGGAATCTTGTGTTGAAATGATGCCGTCTTTCCCTGCCATGTCACGATTGGCTTGTTTATCCATAAAAGCTCCGAGAAATTCAAGACCTTCGTCGCAAATGGCTTCACGTTGATACCATGCATTTTCGCCAATTCCTCCCGTAAAAAGAATGATGTCAACGCCGCCCATGGCCACTGTATAGGCTCCAATATATTTTTTTACCCGATAAGCAAATAGTTCAAAGGCATATTTTGCTCGTTGATCGCCCTCTTCTTTCCGTGCATAGATATCACGCATATCCACTGTGTTTCCGGTAATTCCCAATAATCCGGATTTCTTGTTGATGAGATTATTCATTCCTTTGTAATCCAGTTGTTCTTTTTCGGCAATATAGAGTAATGCTCCTAAATCAAGGTCTCCGCAGCGGGTTCCCATAGCAAGTCCTTCTACCGGAGTAAATCCCATCGAAGTATCAACGGATTTTCCATTTTTTACGGCACAAATAGAGGCTCCGTTTCCAAGATGACAACTGATGATTTTAGAATTTTCATAAGAATATCCCACCATTTGTGCTGCTTTTGGGGCAACATATTTATGACTTGTTCCGTGGAATCCGTAACGACGGATTTTCATCTGATCATAATACTCGAAAGGAAGTGCATAAAGAAAAGCTTCGGCGGGCATGGTTTGATGGAAAGAGGTGTCGAAAACGCCAACGTGTTGAATGTTGGGAAGCAATTTTTTCATTACCCGAATGCCGAGCAAACTGGCCGGATTATGCAGCGGAGCCAATTCACACAATTGTTCGATAATTGAAATTTCTTTATCACCCAGAATGGTGCTGTCTGCAAAATATTCTCCTCCGTGGGCAACACGATGACCAACGGCTTTGATTTCATCTAAAGAATTAAGAACGCCATGTTCCTTATCAATCAATGTGTTGAGAACTAAATTTACACCGACTTCATGGTTCGGAATTACGGTCTTGATCGCATAAGTTGGCTTTCCTGCTTGTTTGTGGGTAAATTCACCCATCTCTAAGCCAATACGTTCTACAATTCCTTTTGCGATTAATTCGGCATTATTTGCCATGTCAATCAATTGATATTTGATTGAGGAGCTTCCGCAATTCAACACTAATACTTTCATTTTTAGTTACTTTTATTATTTTAAGATCTTTTTTTTAGTCATGCAAAATTACATAATTTTTTGGACATTTCTTACTAATTTTTCAAAATCTGAGACAGATAATTGTTCCGGCCGTAAATTAAAAATGGGATCATTCAGAAACCCTTTTTCAAAATTAATGCTGCGCAAACTATTGCGAAGTGTTTTACGCCGTTGATTGAATGCGGTCTTAACTACGGTCTTAAATAAAAGCTCATCACAATGCAGCTCTTTTTCAGGATTTCGCTGCATCCTTATCACTGCTGATTTTACTTTCGGGGGTGGAGAAAAAACGGTCTCGTTTACCGTGAATAGATAGTCGATGTCGTAAAATGCTTGCAATAATACACTAAGGATGCCGTAATGTTTGTTCCCCGGCTTTGATGCTATTCGTTCTGCTACCTCTTTTTGAAACATTCCGACTAAAGAGGGTATATTGTCTTTATTCTCAAGTACTTTAAACAAAATTTGTGATGAAATGTTATACGGAAAATTGCCAATTACGGTAAATGAACTTTGAAAAAGACGGGATAGATCTAATGTGAGAAAGTCTCCCTCAATAAGATTTTCCCCCAATTGAGGAAAATGATGTTGCAAATATTCAACGGATTCATGGTCGATTTCCACAACCTTGATATTAAGCGATTGATCTTGAATTAAATATTTCGTAAGAACTCCCATGCCGGGACCAATTTCTAAAATATTTTTGTCGTTGGGGGAAAGCGTGCGGGCAATTTGTTCCGCTATGGTTTCATCGGTTAAAAAATGTTGGCCAAGCCTCTTTTTGGGCGTTACTCTCATTATGGTTAATTGAGCAGCAAATATATACAATTTATCAATATGCTTTTTACATATACTCCTAAGAAATTTCTATTTTTTTGTATTTTTGCACTTTAAATTAGAACAGAATGAATTACGTTGATACGCATGCCCATTTGTATAAGGAATATTATCCGAATGATTTTCACGAAGTCTTGCATCGTGCCGTGGAAGCAAAGGTAACACAAGTTATTTTGCCTTGTGTCAATTCCCAAAGTATTCCCGATATTATGGAGGCCGTGTCTCAATATCCGAATCATCTTTTTCCGCTCATTGGAATCCATCCGAGTGATATTACTTCTGATTATAAGCAGGAACTCTCTTTCTTGAAGAGTTTTCTTAATAATCCCGAAGTCGTGGGCGTGGGAGAAGTCGGTCTGGATCTCTATCATAATCGTGAATTTCTTAAGGAACAAGAAGAAGCTTTCGAGACACAGCTGCAATGGGCGTTGGAATATCAATTTCCACTCTCTATTCATATCCGAAATGCGTATGATGAAGCATTTGCAATTTTGAAACAATATAAAAACAGAGGATTGAAAGGGGTTTTGCATTGCTTCTCAGGAGGAATTCAGGAAGCTCGCTGGGCGATTGATTTTGGGTTTAAGTTGGGAATAGGGGGCGTGGTTACTTTTAAAAAAAATAAGTTGGAGATGATTGTCAAGGAAATCGGACTGGAACATGTCGTACTCGAAACAGATGCCCCTTTCCTCGCACCGGATCCTTTTCGGGGAAAGCAAAATGAAAGTGCATATATTCCCTTAATTGCGGAAAGAATTGCCTCTATTTTTGAAATTCCCGTGGAGGAAGTGATGCGTGTGACCACTTTGAATGCTTGGAGTGTCTTTGAACGACTAAGACCTTGAGAGTCTTTTTTAGATTTCCTTCTCAAAAATAGACTTTTATTATTTTTATTATTTTTTTATTTCAATAAACTTTTTGAGAGAATAATTGTTTCTCTGTTACTATTATTAATGTAAAATACTAAAAAAGAAATAATTATGAAAACTGATATTAAAAAAGCAATAGAAAATCGTCGCAGTTTCTACGCGATTAGTAATCATACAACCATCCAAGATAAGGAATTGGAAGAGATGATTCAATTTGCCATCAAGCATACTCCTTCTCCATTTAACTCACAATCGGCGAGAGCGGTATTGTTGCTGGGCGAACATCATCTGAAATTATGGGGAATCGTTGCCGATGCACTCCGTAAGAAAATGTCGGAAAAGGCTTTTGAATCAACGGAGATGAAGTTGAATGCTTTTGCTGCCGGCTACGGCACCATTTTGTTTTTCGAGGATCAGGCAATTATTGAGGGATTGCAAAATCAATTTCCGAGCTATTCGCAAACATTCCCAATCTGGTCACAACAATCTGCGGGGATGCATCAATATGTCCTTTGGATGCTGATCGAAGATGCCGGTATGGGGGCTTCGTTGCAACATTATAACCCCATTATTGATGATGAGGTTCGCCAAACATGGAATCTTCCCTCAACCTGGAAATTAGTTGCCCAAATGCCTTTCGGAAAACCCACGGCACAACCCGGTGATAAAAATTTTAATCCTATCGAAGAACGGGTATTGGTGTTTAAATAAGTTTATCTGGTGTTGGAAAGAATCTCCGGCATGGCTTTTTCCAAGCTCTCTGTCCATGTCGGGATATGCAGATTGAACCGTTTTTGTATTTTGGATAAATCAAAAACCGAATAGGCAGGTCGTTGAACTTTTGCAGGGTATGCGGCACTGGATATTGGGGTTACCTGACAGTCAAGTTGTGTCAGTCTCATAATTTCCTTTGCAAAATCATACCACGAAATAACCCCTTCGTTGGCATAATGATAAATTTCCGGGCCGGAAAAAGAATTGCATTCTCCCAATATTGCAAAGATAACTTCTGCTAAATCTGCTCCGTACGTAGGTGCCCCAATCTGATCATTTACAACTTGCAGACTCTCTCTCTCCTTGCCCAATCGCACCATCGTTTTGACAAAATTCCCTCCGTATGGGGAATAGAGCCAGGATGTTCTTATGATGGCTGAACGTATCTGCTGGTCAAGAATTGCTTTTTCTCCTGCCGCTTTGCTTTTTCCGTAAACAGATATCGGATTTATCGGCATCTCAGGGGTGTAAGGCACACGGCTCGTGCCATCAAAAACATAATCCGTGGAAATATGAATCAAAAAGAGATTTCGCTTTTTGGCAATAGCAGCGAGATTTACTACTGCCTGTTCATTAATTAAATATGCTTTTTCTTCTTCAGTTTCTGCTTTTTCAACGGCGGTGTATGCCGCACTGTTCACAATACTATCAATTTTATTATTGATAATATAATTTTCTAAAGCTTTACAATCGGTTATGTCTAATGTGTCAACGTCCGTGCTGTATAGAGTATACTTTTCAGTCTGTGTTTGAGCATAAACACGTTGCAATGATTGTCCCAATTGTCCGTTTGCTCCGGTGATTAAGATGTTCTGCTTCATGATTTTTAATATCTGAAAATCAATTTTTTTATGATGTGACAAAAATACGATATTTTTTCGTACTAAATTTCGTGGGTAAAAATTACTGCAAAGGTTCAAAGATGCGAGGTTTTTGCCATCCCGCGCGTGAGGCGGTAGGTGGAAAGCCCGCAAAGACGGGAGGCGATGTGGACGCTGCTGCAAAAAAGCGACCGGAGGAAGCTCTTTTTGTGGCATTGCGGCCACACGACTACCGGCTGCGGACTTGGAGCCGGACGCCGACGGCGTAGCCGGCACGCCCAAATAAATAAACAAAAATATTGATGCCTGGGGAAATAATTACTGCGAAAAATAAGGTACGACCTCGAGGAAGGTTTGCAACCAAAAGGAACAACCGATAAAATTTCATATACTTGATTATTAAATTCTCATAAATGTATTTTTTTATTAAAAAATGTTATTTTTGTTGTTTAATAAAAAAAGGATTATGAAAAAAAGAGCATTATTTCCTCACTACTATTGGAAATGGGGAGACCGAAGCGACGGCTATCGCGTGACGAAAATTGATACCATGTTTCGTATGGTGCCCTATTTTTTGCGAACGCGCATGGATTCTCAGATTTTTTTTGAAGAACGCATTCCTATTGATGAAATAGAGTTGTTTATAAAGAAGCATAAAGAGGATATTCCCGGGATCTCCATTATGCATGTTATTATTGCAGCATTCCTTAGGGTGATTTCACAACGTCTTTATTTGAATCGATTTGTAATTTGGAATAAGATTTTTTCCCGTAATGAACTCTGTTTTTCGATTGTAATTAAGAGAAATTTATCGGATGATGGGGAAGAAACATTAATTAAACCCTATTTTTCTCCGTCGGATACCTTAGCGGATGTAGTGAATCGGATTGCCCGTGAAGTGGAGGAGAATAAGCCCGTTGGTAAAGCCAATAGTGTGGATGTTATTTCTAAATTATTAGGTTATCTGCCTGATTTTCTG
>JAKIZI010000259.1 GCA_022708105.1 Bacteroidota bacterium | reverse complement strand
AAAACTACTACTACCCCGAAACTAGAATCATCCATTATAAAGGGGAGAGTACAAAGAAAACGAGTATTAATTATGTATTTGTCTTCTATCGGGCAATGCAAATTTTTGCTAAAAAGCATTTCTCTCAAAAAAATGCAAATTTTTTGAATTGGCTGATTAATATGGCCATCTATTTACGAGCCTCTTTAGCCGTTTTGAAGCGTGTAGTTCTTGCACTTTTTTTACCAATTTTGGATTTTATTGCTTTATATGCCGGAATGTTTGCAATTACGCAATATTGGGAATATGCCGTTTTGGCGGAACGGGGAAGTTCGTTTCCGGTTGCTTTTTTTCAGTGGGTGCTTCCGCTATATACATTAATCTGGATTTTGGGTGTTGCTGCTTACAAAGGCTATCATAAACCGATACGTCTCAGCAAAACCAACAAAGGATTTATTGCTGGAACTATCACAATTTTGCTCATTTATGCCTTACTACCCGAAACATTTCGTTTTTCCAGAGCTGTAGTTGTAATTGGAGCGATGT
>JAKIZI010000258.1 GCA_022708105.1 Bacteroidota bacterium | reverse complement strand
CACTATGGGATGGTTTCATGGATTCAAATTGCATCTGATTATCAATGATAAAGGAGAAATTCTTAATTTTGTTATTACACCGGGAAATGTAGATGATAGACAGCCTTTGAAAGATAAAAAATTTGTAGAGAAAATTCGCCACAAATTATATGCCGATAAAGGATATATTGACAAGAATTTGGTGGAACTATTATTTATTGATGGAATTCATTTAATTACAGGAATTAGAAATAATATGAAAAATACACTTATGGAATTGCAAGACAAGATATTACTAAGAAAAAGATCTGTAATAGAAACTGTGAACGATGAATTGAAAAACATGTGTCAAATTGAACATTCCAGACATAGAAGCTTCTCCAATTTTATTACCAATATATTATCCGCTATTGCAGCATATTGTTTCTTTCCCAAGAAACCTGCAATTAAATATGAAATAGTGAAGTCTGATCAACTATCTCTATTCATTTAATTTTTTCTTATTTTTTTTCTCCTTTTATTAGCATTTTTATGCTGTGGGATAAC
>JAKIZI010000257.1:267-527 GCA_022708105.1 Bacteroidota bacterium | reverse complement strand
AAGGCATTGGAACATGGCTGTGGCGACCCTAACTGCCCCGACTGCAAGAGCATATTCGAGCTTATGGATGCATGTGACGCATACATCCCCCAGCCTGTGCGTGATACAGAAAAGCCATTCCTTATGCCTGTTGAAGATGTCTTCTCCATATCAGGCCGTGGTACAGTAGTAACAGGCCGTATAGAGAGAGGAGCCGTCAAATCCGGTGAAGAGGTAGAGATCGTAGGGTTCAGACCCACTGCGAAGACAGTAGCCACCTC
>JAKIZI010000257.1:0-235 GCA_022708105.1 Bacteroidota bacterium | reverse complement strand
TGATAACGTAGGCGTCTTGTTGCGTGGTATCAAAAAGGATGAAGTGGAAAGAGGCCAGGTACTCGCAAAACCAGGTTCCATTACCCCCCATACAAAGTTTAAGGGAGAGGTATATATCCTTACAAAAGAGGAAGGTGGACGTCATACACCCTTCTTCTCAGGCTATCGTCCACAGTTCTACCTGAGGACAACAGACGTAACAGGTATAGCCAAACTCCCAGAGGGTGTGGAGATG
>JAKIZI010000256.1 GCA_022708105.1 Bacteroidota bacterium | reverse complement strand
TTAGACATCGATACTAAAACTGGTAAATTTAAACTTTCTCACAAAGCATTAATAAAAAATCAGGATAATAATTCAAATAAAGAAAAATAATTATAAAAATATTTTGTTATCATAGAGACACGTTGCAACGTGTCTCTATGATAACAAAATTCATCATTAATAATTAAAATTCCTGGCATAATAACGAATGCATCAATAACAATATTTGGGCGAATAATGCGTGTTTTCTGCCATTCAGATTTTATCAATTCTCCGAATTTATTCATCATTATTTCTCCATCAACAATTTCACCAAATAAACATTGCCTATTGTGCGTGCAAATGGTTATGAAATATGCACCTGGACGAGAATAATCGTGTCCAGGTAAGCGAATTGAATGGTGATGATAATTGGGATTTGATGAATCCACGGTTTTTTATATGAATGTGATATATGATTATACGCCTTTGCGAGGTGTTTTGTTTGGGCCTATTTGTGAATTGCCTAATGAAAACCCATTCTTTGATTATTCGAGTGTTTAATTAATT
>JAKIZI010000255.1 GCA_022708105.1 Bacteroidota bacterium | reverse complement strand
GATTTATTATTATGATGATGCAAAGCGCCCCGATAACCATAGTCCAAACTCTTGATTGTTTGACGTACAACGCGATAATTGATAGCGCGCCAACCAATCCAACTGAACATTCAGGCAAGTGACGCGGAAACAAGGCACTTTGCCACCCGCCACCAAGTGTAACGCCACGTCCCAAATATACTGAAATTACTGCAACAAGCGAGAACAGCATCATGCAAAGAGGAAACCAGCCATTCAAGTAATATTTTCTAGAAAAAAACAGGTACATAGCCAAGGCATAAATTGCGATGACAAGGCTACCAACCAACGTGACTAAGAAAATATCTTCACCGCCAGCTACATCAATATTTTGATTCGTTAATGTTCGTCCAAATAAGGTTATGACATAAGGGATAATTGATGAAAAGTTTAATAACTTGACCAACCTTGATTCGTCTGCGGTAGTCCAATGAAGGCCAATTTGGTATACGAATATACAGGCCACTACCGTCAAGGCCAACGGGAAAATCGTCTTCATTATTTTTTCAC
>JAKIZI010000254.1 GCA_022708105.1 Bacteroidota bacterium | reverse complement strand
ATTGCGTGGGTAAGAAGCAAAAAACACAAATCGGTATTGTTGCCCACCAAAGAAAATGAAATTATTTTTGATTTGCTGCTCCGGGCTGAAAATTGGCTGAAAAATAACACCTACTCCAATCAGATTATTAAGTGGAATACCAAATTGTGGGGCGAGATTCCTGCAGATTTTGGACGAAAATAGTATTTTTCTGATTATCTTTTTTTGATATTGGGCGTGTCGGCTTCGCCGTCGCTCTTTTGCAGCAGCGTCCACATCGTCTCCCGTCTTTGCGGGCTTTCCGCCTACTGCCTCACGCCGCAACTTGCAACCAAACCCCATTTTCAGTTGTTTTTTAGTAGATTTTATCCAAAAATAGATGTACATTTGCAGTCCGAAATATTACATTATTAATTATATAAACGTATGAATTTAATAGACCAAATTAAAGAGAATGCCAAGAAGGCAAACAAAACGATTGTTCTTCCTGAAGGCGAAGAAGACAGAACCTTAAAAGCAGCCGAGATTGTCATTAAAGAGGGTTTCGCAA
>JAKIZI010000253.1 GCA_022708105.1 Bacteroidota bacterium | reverse complement strand
AATTGAAAAAGGTGTAGGTTGTATTTCATTTTGGCGATATGAAGGTAAAAAAGTTTTAATATCTTCACCTGGTTTATTTCTCGGTATTGGGGCAGAGCTGATATTACCAAACGACAATCAGAAATGTAAGATTTGGAATTCAAAAGAACTTGGTAGCTGGAATGATTTACCACCAAGCAATACTCCCCCTAATGATGTCATTGAGAGTCAGATTGATGGCGATTTTGAAGGCTGGGAAGGTGAAACCATAGTGAAGCTGACGAACGGGCAAATATGGCGACAAAGCGAGTATCATTATAATTATCATTATGCCTTCAGGCCTAATGTAACGATTTTTAAAACAGGCTCAGGTTACAAGATGATGGTAGATGGAACTGATAGAGCTGTTGGTGTAACAAAACTAAAATAAGATTATTCCGTGCCGATGATGTGCCGATAGACAAAAATCACTACGTTATCTGGAACATGAAGGTACGGTCATCTATTCATCAAGAGATGGCCGGACAAGTAAGAACTTTCCCGCTTTGGA
>JAKIZI010000252.1 GCA_022708105.1 Bacteroidota bacterium | reverse complement strand
GCTCAAACAAGATTAAATGGTGTTTATACATTAGATGAACATATTAAAAATATTGATAAAAATATTATAATGCTGTTTAATGAGCTTAGAGATTATATTTTATCAATAAGTGAATCTATTGAAGAGACTCCAAAGAAATTTTATATTGCGTATAGGGTCTCTAAGAATTTTTATGTTTAGAAACAAGAAAAAATAAGTTAATTCTATATTTAAAGATAGACCCCAAAAAGATTCAAATACCAGAAAATGGTAGAGATGTAACCGAAATTGAGTTAACAATCTCTAATTCAGAAGAATATGAAAGAGCGAAAGAATATATAGTACAATCATATGAAAATATAGGAGGAGGATAAGACTTCTAACAACTGCTTTAACCTGACAACGCTATTGTCACGGAAAGTGCTGGTCGCTATGCTCCCCTGCACTTTCCGCGCCAATGTACGCGTTGCAGGTTAAGCAAATGTTATCTAGGCGCTTTGCGCCAGAAGAAATAGGCGTCCGGACCTCCGGCCGACGGACGCCAGGAGTTA
>JAKIZI010000251.1 GCA_022708105.1 Bacteroidota bacterium | reverse complement strand
AAGTAATCAGTGCCCGGATGTTCAGTGTCAGCTTTATGAAAAATTAGATATTAACTATTAAAAAAGGAGAAAATCAATATGATGGAACTCAACAAAATATATTGCGGAGATAATTGCGACCTTCTGGGACAACTGCCAAGAGAATGTATTGACTTGGTTGTGACAAGCCCACCCTACGATGACCTGCGAACATACGGCGGCCATACATGGGACTTTTACGGCGTGGCTTGGCAATTAAAGCGCGTGTTAAAACCTGGTGGCGTAATTGTGTGGGTTGTGGCAGACGCGACAAAAGACGGAAGCGAAACAGGGACGAGTATGAAACAAGCGTTACATTTCAGGGAACTTGGGCTGAACCTTCACGATACAATGATTTGGGACAAACCTTTTATCGTGCCTCGGCCTTCCAATAGATATGAATCCTCTGCTGAATTTATGTTTGTCTTTGCTAAAAGCAAACCGAAGACCGTAAACCTGATTAAAGACAAGCAAAATGTTGGTGCTGGAAGAAAAATAACAGGACACAAAAGA
>JAKIZI010000250.1 GCA_022708105.1 Bacteroidota bacterium | reverse complement strand
CGCCTGTTGTTCAAGTATATGTAAAAACACACTCGCGTGACGCCAAGGGTACAATTTATATAAGCCCTCAGTGTGTAACACTAAGTGAAATAGAACATGAATGTGATCGCCTTTCTAAAGAAATTGCAACCATACGGAAGAAAGCGCAGCGCAAATTTGCTGGCAGATGAGCAATCTATAGATAACAAAGACTTTATTAAGTGAGGTTTATATGAAAAGGATTTTAAATATATTCATAACTATTTTGTTATGCACCTGCTGCCTTTTTCTTGATTTAGCCGTGGGCGCAGACACAATAAAATTTAAATCAGAACCACAGCAAAGAATAGATGTTCGTTACCGCTTATTCAGAACTGATAACATGTGGTCTTATATTTTATTAGATACAAGTGACGGTAGACTGTGGCATGTTACTTTTACAACTGATAAAGATAAAGGTGTACAATTGAAAATACCGATTAACGATAAAGCATTAGTAGCAAAGGCTTCCGCAAAGAATTCACGATTTACTCTTTATCCTACAGACAACATGTGG
>JAKIZI010000024.1:8833-23560 GCA_022708105.1 Bacteroidota bacterium | reverse complement strand
AAGGGGTGGACTTCGGCGACAAGACTATCTTACAAATTAGCCAATTGCTATGCGTCGCCGAAGGACGGGGTAGGAAATATGGATCGTGTATTTCTCTCTTTCGTACTTTTGTCTTGATACAAAAGTACCAAAAAATCAAGGCAAAAAGAATGCCGCCCGCTCTGCCAATCCAACTGCCACCACGATACACGCGGTACGAACCGGAGGAAGACCGGTAGGATTCGTTTGGACACTACTTCTGTAATCACCATATTTTCGGAGGTAAAATTAGAATTTCACGTTTATACCATTAGCGTTAAACTCTATATTTTTCAATATTTTTCCTCCTTTATTGATATTATTGTTACCAACTATCGTTAAAATTAATGATGTCAATACTGCTACACCTGCGATTGATGCACCTGCGATAAGATCTCCTTTATTATTATCTTTTTTCTCTGTATAACCGAGAGATATTATACCAGCACCAATAACACCTCCAACGACACCTATTGCAAGTCCTGTGTTCTTTAATTGAGCACCATATTCAATAAGGTCTCCAGCTTTATAAAGTGATGTAGATAGAATTTGAAGATTTTCTGTGTCTTGTGATTGTGCAAAAATCGCGGTAGTGCTAACAAGGCAAAGCACTAATGCAATAAGAATTCTTTTCATTTTTGTATATTTTAATTGTTTGTAATCTCTATAGTTTAGCTCTCCTTTTTTTTGGAGAGGTAGGCGGTAAGTACTTCTTTTCTTATGTTTTTCATATCTCGTGTTTTTTTGTTTTTACTATGTTTATTTTCTATTATTACATAGTTTACACAAAATTTAAAACACCCTCAAAAAATCATTATATGCAAAAATAATAAAAAATAACAATCTTGTAATTATATTACTTTATTATTGGGGGCCTCATGTGCGGAACGGCAAAATCTTTGCTTCTTTGCGCCTTTTGGGTAAATTTTCGCTACAT
This sequence comes from Bacteroidota bacterium, assembly GCA_022708105.1. Taxonomy (GTDB): domain Bacteria; phylum Bacteroidota; class Bacteroidia; order Bacteroidales; family WCHB1-69; genus DUOL01. The sequence continues at coordinate 22,605 of JAKIZI010000024.1, read as the reverse complement.
GAAAGCAGCATAATCTATACCCCAATTCCCCAAAAAAGGTTTTGAGCAACAACTTAGTTTTTTACATTAATTCAAAAGGACAAGGTTCTCTTCCGGCAGATTTTACCGATTCTCGTTTTAGAATGTATTGAAGAGATACTTCAAAACCACCTCTCACGCGTGTGGCTCTCGTAAAGGTGGATACATTGAAATCATAGCTCAACCCTACTTTGAAATTCTGCCACCTAAGAAGCCCTGTGATGATGATTGCATCGTTCCATCGGTAAAATAAACCACCCCCAAACGATAAATGAGTTTCATAGGTGTTTTTAAAAAGATACTCTACGCTGGAACCAAAATGTATTTCAGAAAATTTCTTTTGAAAGGCAGTGTAGATTATCGGACTTAAAAAGAGGTTCTCAAATACGGGAAATGAAGAGGCAACGTATACCTGCGTTTTAACAGGCAATCTGGCGAGTTCATTCCCATCAAAAGAGAGTTTCGGTTGATTGAGATGACTTAAAGAAATACCGGCAGAAAGAGAAGTTTTTTGAGATAGGAAAAAGCTCCAGTTGGCACCCGCCCCCCAATCAAAGAAGAACAACTTGGTCTTATCAAAAGTCTCTGTAATCGGATTATCGGGATTAAAATAGCCGTGCTGGTACTGTTCGTCAAAATTGAGCGAATTTACGCTCATGGTACGTTGTTGACAACCAAGAAATATGCCTAAAGATAACTTATGCCTATTTCGGCGATCAAGACTTTTGACATACGAAATGGCAAACATGGGTTGCAATGTCGTATAATGGGAATCTCCGGCACGATCCATATTCAACAACAATCCCATGCCTATCAACTCTCTGCGTCTATGATTTTTATATACGGGTGCATCCACCGCCGCAGTAACGGTGATAAATGGTTTTGTAACGGAAAGCCATTGCGTTTTCTGGTTTAAGCCTATTCTAAAAACACCATCAATAATACCGGTCAAGGCAGGATTTACATTCACCGGCGAGGCCATCACCTGAGAATAATGGATATCTTGAGCGGAGAGTCGAAAAAAGAAAGAACAACAAAGCAAGAATACAAAAATGTAATTATATTTATTTTTCCAACAGTTTTTGAGGTATTTCCTCAGATCATTTTCTCTTGGGTTCTCTTGTGGTTCATAGAATTTTTTCCCACTGATGGATTCGGGCAAGAATTCCTGAGAGGTAAAATTATGCTCATATTGGTGGGCGTACTTATAATTTTGCCCATACCCTATCTCTTTCATAAGTTCCGTGGGAGCATTACGAAGATGAAGTGGAACCGGTAAATCGCCCGTTTTATAGACCCATTCCAACGCTTCCTCAATCGCCAGATACGAAGCATTGCTTTTGGGAGAGGATGCCAAATAGACAGCCGTTTGCGACAACACAATTCTTCCTTCGGGCATTCCGATATGATGGACGGCTTGGTAACAATTATTGGCCAGCAACAACGCATTGGGATTTGCATTTCCGATATCCTCCGAAGCGAGAATAATCATTCTTCTTGCGATAAACAAAGGGTCTTCGCCCGCCGCAATCATCCTCGCCAACCAGTAAACGGCCGCATTGGGGTCACTTCCGCGAACAGACTTGATAAATGCGGATATGATATCATAATGGTTCTCCCCTTTTTTATCATAGATAACAATATTTTTCTGAATAATTTTCAGAATTAAATCATTATCCAAAACGATCTTATCACGGTTGCCTTTTGCCCATAAAGTGGACACGCTTAATTCAATGGCATTGATCAATTTTCGTGCATCGCCACCGGAAACTCTGAGCAAGGCTTCCGTTTCCTTAATTTCGATGGAACAGGGCAACTCTTTTTCCAAATAGGTTACGGTATGGGTAATAATTTGCTCAAGAGATGATTTATCTAAGTTTTTTAAGATATACACCTGGCATCGGGAAAGTAAGGGCGAAATGACCTCAAAAGAAGGATTTTCCGTAGTCGCACCAATCAACGTAACCAACCCTTGTTCCACGGCACCGAGCAATGAGTCCTGTTGTGCTTTACTAAATCTGTGAATTTCATCAATAAATAACAAGGTCTTCTTTTCGGACTTTTTTGCATTTTCAAAGACTTCTCTAATATCTTTAACGCCGGCGCTTATGGCACTCAGCATATAAAAGTCGGCTCCGGTCATTTCAGCCATCAATAAAGCAAGAGTTGTTTTTCCTACTCCGGGGGGACCCCATAAAATCATGGAATGCAACGACTTATTTTCAATAGCAGTTCTCAAAATGGCGTCTTTTCCCATAAGATGCTCTTGCCCGATGTATTCATCCGGCGTCCGGGGGCGTAAAATCTCTGCTAATGGTTTTGAGAACATTAAATTTGATATTTTTGACAAAAATACAAAATTTACAGATAATGAATCATCGTATCCACTAAATTTACATTTTAAGCGTTAGTACTACGTAAAAAAATATTATTTTTGCATTTGCAAATGTTACTATATAAAACAATTAGGTATGTTTCGGTTTGAAAATGAATTTGTATTGTATGCCCTTCTTGCAATTCCTTTTTTAACAGGAATTTATATTTATTTTAATTATCGGGAAAAGAAAAATTTAGCTTCTTTCGGGCAACTCGATTTAGTGAGTAAATTAATGAGATCTGTTTCTCCCGTGATGAAACATATAAAATTCACGCTTTTTATGTTGGCCTTCACTTTTCTAATCTTGTCGCTTGCCAATCCACAAGTGGGAAGCAGTTTGGGAAAAGGAAAACGCAAAGGAGTGGATATTATGATGTGTGTAGATGTCTCCAACAGTATGCTCGCAGAAGACATCAAACCCAATCGTATTGAAGCCTCTAAAATGGCAATTTCTCGCTTTATAGATCAATTGAAAGGTGACAGAATCGGACTGGTTATTTTTGCAGGAAATTCATTTGTACAACTGCCCATCACCGGAGATTATGCTGCTGCCAAAATGTTGGTTTATCAAATTAATCCCAATCTTGTCCATCAGCAAGGAACAGACATTGCCGCTGCCTTGGATTTAGCAGCAGTATCCATGCTTCCGAAAAATCAGGAAAATCAGGATCAGGAAAAAATTAATTCACTTACTTCCAAAGTAATATTAGTCATTTCTGATGGAGAAGATCATTTCCCGGAAGCAGTGAAAAAGGCCAAGGAAATCAACAATCTCGGCATCACCATTCACACCATCGGCATCGGCTCAACGCGGGGAGAACCCATCCCGATACGCAGTCGCTCCGGAGCTTCGGATTTTAAAAAAGATAAAGAAGGCAATACTGTTATTTCGAGACTTAATGAAAGCGTACTCAAAGATATTTCTGCTGCCGGCAAAGGAATCTATGTTCATGCCGACAACGCCAATATGGGTTTTGATGCCATCGCAGAAAAGATTAACTCCATGAACAAATCTGAATTGGAAGAAATCACATACACCAAATATGAGAGTCAGTATCAAATTCCGTTGTGGATTGCATTCATTTTGTTAGTTATCGAGACTTTATTATTCGGAACTCCCTCCAAATTCAGAGCATGGTTATGGAAGAAACAAGGTAGCTATTCAATAAAAGGGGTAGTCATATTTATTCTTTTGGCATCTTTTTCTCTTTTAGCTCAGGCACAAACAAAAGAAGAACTTTCCGCAATCAGAAAAGGGAATAAAACGTACAATAAAGCGGAAATTTTAAGAAAAGAAGCTATCGAACTGGACAAAAAAGGAGGAGAAGTCAATCAATATCAAGCACAAGCTAAACTGAAACAGGCAGAAAAAGAATATACGAATGCTGAAATTGACTATCGAAAAGCGATGGAACAAACACCGGATTACGATAAAGCCAATTATAATTTGGCCAATTCTTTGTATCGGGCAGGAAAATTTGAGGATGCCCATGATTATTATGCTAAAGTGGCCGAAAATCCTAAATCTGACAAAAAAATGCGTGGACAGGCCTATCATAATATGGGGAATTCCCTAATGAAACAAAATAAATACGAGGAGTCTATCAAAGCATACAAAAATGCCCTGAAGTTAGCTCCCAATGATATGGATACTAAATATAATCTTGAATATGCGAAGAAAAAATTAATTCAACAACAGAATCAGCAAAACCAACAAAACCAACAGAATCAGCAAAACCAAGAGAACCAACAGAACCAACAGAATCAGCAGAATAAGCAAAATCAAAATAATCAAGATAATCAAGATAAAAAGCAACAACCCAACGAGGGAGATCCGCAAGAGAAACAACAAGATAAGCAGAAATATCAAAAGCAACAAAACCAAGAAGATAATCGTCAAGTGAAAGAAAATACCAAGCGCCAATTGGATGCATTGCAACAAAATGAAAAACAAGTTCAGGCGAAGGTTAAAGAAAAAGAGATGGAACAAACACGAAAAAAACCACAAGAAAAAGATTGGTAAAGTCCAACCAGATAAAAATAAGGAGATGAAAAACATCATGATCACCGGAGCTTCGGCCGGATTTGGGAAAGCAATTGCAATGAAACTTGCCAAACAAGGGGTTCGACTCATTCTGACTGCTCGCAGCGAAGAAAAACTTAAGAAAGTTTGTAAAGAAATTGAAGAAACCACAACCTCTTTAGTACATCCGTTAATCTTTGATATTAGAGATTACAATGCTTGTCAAGCCGCCGTTGACTCTATTCCGAATGAGTTCAAACCTGTTGATATTCTGATTAACAATGCGGGGTTGGCATTAGAAACACTTCCGATTCAAGACGGAAACATCGAAGATTGGGAACAGATGATCAATACGAATGTTAAAGGTCTTTTATATATAACTAAATTAATTTCTCCGCAAATGGTTGCCCGTAAAGAGGGACATATTATAAATATCGGTTCTATCTCCAGTCATGAAGTATATGCCGGAGGAAATGTGTATTGTGCCACCAAACATGCGGTATGGGCTCTTACACAAGGCATACGAATGGATTTATTGCCTTATGACATTCGGGTTACTCAAATTTCTCCCGGAGCCGCAGAAACAGAGTTTTCAATTGTTCGCTTTAAGGGAGATATAGAAAGAGCCGCCAAAGTTTACGAGGGTTTTGATCCGCTTGTAGCCGAAGATGTTGCCGAGATGGTTGAATTTGTTATCTCAAGACCAAAACATGTTTGTATCAATGAAATTTTAGTAACTGCTACAGCCCAATTCGGGGGACAAATCAACCGAAAATAAAAATCATGAATCGTTTCGGCAACTCGTTTACCCTTACTGATTTTGGAGAATCTCACGGCAAATCCATAGGAGGAATTGTGGATGGATGTCCCCCGGGGATTGAGATCGATATTGAGTTTATCCAGAATGAGTTGAAAAGACGAGCTCCCTCTTCGGCGCCCCACTCTACTCGAAGACAGGAACCGGATAAAGTGCAAATTCTATCGGGAATTTATCAAGGAAAAACCACCGGAGCCCCGATCGGTTTTATCATCAACAACGAAGATGTACAAATTGATGAAAAGAATCTTAAAGTTCTCAAACCGTCACATGCATCCTTTGTTTACAAAGAAAAGTACGGACATCAAGATAATTTTCCTGCCGGGAGAGCTTCTGCACGATTAACTGCTTGTACTGTGGTAGCAGGTGCAATTGCCAAACTTCTTCTTCGTCCTTTCAACATCTCATTGGAAACATACATATTGGAATCAGGGACTCCCACTTGTGAAGGCGATACTGTAGGAGTTAAAGTGGGTTGCTGCATCCGAAACTTACCTATAGGACTGGGAGAACCTCTGTATGATAAATTCGATGCCCGTTTGGCGTACGCCATGATGTCGCTTAACGCGGCTAAGGGTTTCGAAATCGGGAAAGGGTTTGAATCTGCCCGAATGTCAGGAGCTGCCTATAATGATCGTCAAACAAATAATTTTCAATTTCTTTCAAACCATGACGGAGGCGTTCAGGCTGGTATTACGAATGGGCAGGAAGTAATTTTTTCTGTTGCATTTAAACCTATTCCTGCAATAAGAATTGAACAAAAGACGTTGGATTTCGAAGGAAATCCCACTTTATATAAAGCAAGTAATCGTAATGATCTTTGTGTGGCTCCGCGTATTTTTCCTGTTATAGAAGCCACGGCAGCCATGGTTATTGCTGATTTTATTTTACAATCAAAACATTCAAAATATCTTTATGGAGAAAAATAATTATATAATTAATTTGAATAAATGGCTAATAGGTAATTACGACCAGCACACTCAAGATGAGATTCTAAGATTAAAAAAAGAAAACCCCATCGAATTGTCAGATGCCTTTTACAAAGATTTAGAATTCGGAACCGGTGGATTAAGAGGTATTATGGGGGTCGGCCCAAACCGCATTAACCAGTACACAATCGGAACTGCTACCCAAGGAGTCGCTAATTATTTAAAGAAGAATTTCCCTAATGAGATTTTACGTGTTGCCGTAGCTTATGATTCAAGAAATAATAGTCGCTACTTTGCCGAAGTTACAGTGAGTGTATTGTCAGCAAATGGTATTTATTGTTATCTTTTTGAAGAACTTCGCCCGGTGCCTGAATTATCATTTGCAGTGAGAGAGCTCAAATGTCATGCCGGGATAATGATTACAGCATCCCATAATCCCAAAGAATACAATGGATATAAAGTTTACGGAAACGACGGAGCTCAATTTGTAGCCCCACAAGACAGACAAGTAATGGATGAAGTTTTAGCAATTTCATCAAATGAACAAATTCAATGGGAAAAAAATAGCGAATATATTCAATTCATAGGAGCTGATATCGATAACAAGTATTTTGATTCCATCCGGGCGCTCTCATTAAATCAAGCTTCTATCAAAAAAAACTCCGATATTAAGATTCTCTATACTCCATTACACGGGACCGGAATAACCCTCATTCCCAAGGCATTAGAATTATTTGGTTTTACAAATGTTATTATTTTGGATGAACAGGCGAATCCGGATGGGAATTTCAGCACTATTCCTTCACCGAATCCTGAAGAAAGAGCTACCATGCTGACAGCACTTGAGAAAGGGGAAGAACTCGGAGTGGATTTAGTGTTGGCCACAGACCCCGATAGTGATAGAATGGGCGTCGCTGCAAGAAATTCAAACGGGAAACTGGAACTGCTCAACGGAAATATGACTGCCAGCCTACTTTGCTATTATATTTTATCGGAATTGCATAAAAAGAAATTGTTTAAAGGTCATGAATTTATTGCCAAAACAATTGTCACAACAGACCTTCTTACGGAAATTGCAGTAGATTTTAACGTTGAGTATGTAGATGTTCTCACCGGCTTTAAATATATAGCCCAAAAAATTAAAGAATTTGAAGGTAACAAACAGTATATTTTTGGGGGAGAAGAAAGTTACGGTTGTCTTGTCGGAGATTTTGTTCGAGATAAAGATGCAGTATCGGCATGTTGTATGATGGCAGAATTGGTTGCTCATTTGGCAAATGATGATAAGTCTTTATTTGATTTACTTAAAGAATTATATGTCAATTACGGATTTTTCAAAGAACGATTAATCTCTTTTACAAAAAAAGGCAAAGCTGGAGATGATTATATCAAGAAGTTAATGCTTAAATTTCGCCAACAGCCTCCCCGAACTATTTTCGGATCAAAAGTAATATCTATTCATGATTATTTGTCACAACGAATAACTTATTGTTCTAGTCGCAAAAGCGAAGAAATACACCTTCCAAAATCGAATGTACTTCAATTCGTTACTGAAAATGAATCAAAAATCACTATTCGGCCCTCCGGGACTGAACCTAAAATTAAATTCTATATTAGTGTAAAAGAAGATTTACCTTCAATTGATAATTATACTGAAATAAATGAAAAATTGAATAATCGAATTCTGGGAATTATGCGTGCTCTAAAAATAGATGAAGGACTGCCTGCTATTGAAGAATAATTTTACGCGTAAATTCATTGCCATCGGAAGCAGAATAAATCTTTAACACATAGTTTCCACGAGCCAATCCTAATGTACTAATAGTGGTATTTTGATAGGCAATTTCACCTCTTCTTATAATTTTTCCTTGAGTATCATAAAAAATATATCTTGAATATTGACTATTGTCCGGAGAAATAACCGTAAAGCTATCTGTTGCGGGATTGGGATAGATTTCAATGGATTGTTTTGGCAAATCCGGAATAGCACCTACCGCACTCCTATCACCAATTCCAAGAGTATATTCTCCGGGACGCAAAATCGTACTCTTTATCATTCCTGAAAGCGTCCCTTGCAGGGTTGAAGGTATTATTTGCCAATCTTCTGAAGCATCACGTCTGTATAACAATAACAAATCTGCGGAAGTATAGCCCCCTGAAAACAACTCTTTATCTAAACCATTATCTGTATCTGCTTTATATTTAAAAGATAACTGACCTGAGACTTCATCGCCGGAAATATATTCTACCCTCCAATAATGATTGTCGGAAATCCTGATAATATTATCATTCGGTGTCTTTAAACTATCAGGTCCTACAAAATGATGTTCTACACGCATCCAAACAGATGAATCCATTCGGCTTATAGTTCCCACAAAAGCGGCCTCTTCAGAAATAAAATTGCCGGGTTGAGTAAATTGATGATTGTAATCCAATACGGCATCACTCATCTTTTCATAATAATCAATTACACCGAATAAAGGAGTTCCTTCGAATTCAATAGTCGCGATTCCGTATTCTCCGGAGAATTCAAAAGGATAAGTTTCAGTTCTTCCCGTATTATCAAATAAAGTAATATCTATTTTATTATTTGTCGCAAAATAACTGGCTTGATGTAATTTCTGACGAACATAAACCGAAAAATGGTCTTCCCCTATTGGTCGAATCGAATCAATAGAAAAATGCAAAAAACCGGGTTGATTGACCCAGGCGTTATAAAAAGGAATTAAATCGACTCCGGATTGAACGGAAAGAAAATCAAACAACTCATTGGAATTCAAATAACTAAACTTATATTGCTCCAATAAGGCTTGAAGTGAATGAAAGAACAAAGAGTCTCCCATATAATTTCGTAAAGTATGTACAACCAAAGCCCCTTTATCGTATGAAGTAGAACCGTAGGTCGTATTTTGAGGTACATTATTCAAAGCGTAATAGCCACCGTCATCCTCATGGGCATACCTTAACACCGCAGCATGGAGTGCACGAATATTACACAAATACCCATCTAAATAAGGATTTTCATCAGGATAGAGTACTTCATCAACCAATGCCTCGCTATATCTGGCAAAACCTTCATTTATCCACATCTCTTCTGCTCTGCTGCAAGTGATTAAGTTTCCGAACCATGAATGGGCTAATTCATGAGCATACAATGATTGATAGGTCAAATTTCCATTCACCGCAAATTGAGGATATGCAATATTCATCGCATGTTCCATGGCGCCTCCGGAAAAATTAACCAACACATACCCCACTCTATCCCAGCGATAAGGACCATAATGTTCTTCAAAAATTTGAAGAATCTCTTTCAAGTGAATAAAAGAGTTCTCCACATTATTTATATATGAAGGAGGAGCATAAATGGCAATAGGAATATCATTCTCAATTCCTTGGTATACATCTTCATACAATTGATAATTTCCAACGGCAACAGAAGCCAGATAAGTAGGAATCGGAACCGAGATCTCCCAATTCCAAATAACCGAGTTATCGGGAAGATGCTCTGTATCGGTAAGAATACCTCCGCAAATTGCCATTTTTGAAGACTCTGTCCGAATAGAAAAAGTATAGGTTGACTTGTCGGTGAACTCATCCAAACAAGGGAACCAAACCCGACCAAAATTATGAGGCACGGAAGTAAAACCGACTCCCAAATTAAACGCATATTGGCCGGAAAAATAGAAACCTCCCCACGAAGGATCTTTTGGCGGCACCCCATGATAATAGACTTTGACAGGCAATGTATCGCCGGAATTGGCGTCTTCTGAAAGCAATACAGAAAATCGTTCGCCATAATGCGTGAATATTTGATGTTGCTCATTAATCTTAACAGAATCAACCGTTAAAGACATCAAATCTAAATTAATCTTTGAAACGCCATCCATCTTCGCAACAACCTGCAATTCTGCAGAACCATTGATTTGGCGATTCGTAAAATCCATAATTGAAAGTTGAATTGTATAATGTGCTACGTGGATCGTATCGGTTCTTAATTGTCCAAATGCAGGCACTAAAACGAACATACAAAGAAATAGCAGCAATATGTGAATCTTTTTCATCATTCTCTTTTTTTAATGAATAATCGACCAACAAAAATACGAAATAAATTTATTACGATCCAAAACATTCTTCTTCCTTATCCACGCCGAAGCATTCTCATCCTAAAACTTGCTGATTTTTTTTGCATAAACTTCTTTCTTAAAAAAATAGATGTAATTTTGCATGGTATAAAGAATGAATGTAATTATTCAACTTTTATTATTTTTTAATCATATAAATATCAATATGAATTACAATTTACGAAGTAACAATTTCTTTCAAAAAATAAAAAGCAAAATAGATAATCTTTTCATTTCAAGACAGATTTTTGAAAAAGAGGTAATGAATTTGCATTTTGAAAAATTCAAAAAACGTAAAATCATATATGATATCCGTAGAAAACATTTTACTTTTTCGTTCAAATCCAAAGATGACACTTATAAATATCTCTTTTTACTTTTGATGCTCTTATCGGCATTTTTTCTTCCCTATTTCAGTACTGATGTAGGCATATCATCAAGAGAATGGAATAGCGTACAAGCGGCAGAAGATGTATATCAATATTATACTCAAGGAGATATGAGTATTCATCAGAATGATTATCTGAAAACGCATGGCCAAAGCATGGATAATTTGGTTTATTTCATCCAACAATGGATGGGTGGTTCCGATAATCCGTTTTTTTGGTACCATATTTTCAGTGCTTTATTCGGTTGGGGCATTATTCTTATAACAGGTTTTTTCTTAGTCCGTCTTTTTTCTTGGAGAGGAGCATTTTTCGGACTTTTATTTCTCTTTGTCTCCCCAAGATTTTTGGGGCATATTATGGGAAACCTCACAGATACTTCTTTTGCTTTTGCTTATCTGCTATTTTTTTACCATTTATATCTTTTAAATGAAGAATTGCCCTCAATAAAATGGAAAAGAGTTATATACATCACATTTTCCATTCTTCTTGCAACTTCAATCCATTCAGGTGGTTATCTATTACTATTCTTTCTTTTTCTATTTTCAATTCTCTATTATCTTCTATACAATCCGATTAAAAAAATATTTACGCTTCCCTATTTTATTAATCTTCTTAAATTATTAATCGTCATCGGAACAATTTCCATTGTCGTCTATATTTTCGATGCCGTTTATCTGCCCTATTCCTTTTGGTCAACTTATGTAAATCCGCTTGATGCTCTGTCTGTAATGACTGAAAATATTACTTCCATAGAACAACTTTTTGAAGGAAAACTTATCACTTCGGAGAATACTCCATCTTATTATTTATTGAAGTATTTTTTCATTACCACCCCATTCGTCATCATGATTGGATTTATACTCTTTTTTATAGTTTTAAAAACTGCCGTTAAAAAGACTTCCGGATTTCATTGTTTTTTACTATTTTTTGCACTGTTTTATCCATTAATATACATCACCAAAGAGCGTCTTAATGGGTATGAAGATTTCGCACAACATCTTTTCTTATATCCGTTTATAATTCTTTTGGCCGTAAGCGGATTTGAATCTCTACTTATAAAAATTAATGACAAATACACAAATCCTGTGATTATCGGATTCATGTTTTTCTTATCCTTAATGCCCTTACGACATATTATAGTAAATCACCCTTATGAAGCAATCTATTTCAATGAAATCTCGGGAGGAGTCCCAAACACTTATGGAAATTACGAAATGGATGCTCAGAATATCAGCAACAAAATGGGATGGGAAACATTTGCCCACTATTTTAGAAATGAGGGTGTCAGAGAACACAAACAGAAAGATAAATTAGTTGTCTGTACAAACGGAGAAGCTGCACTACAAATATTTCAGACAAAAGATTCGGCATTTGTTCAATTAGAATTTTGTCGCTACGAAGATCGCTATAACTACGATTGGGATTATTTTATCTCTTTTGGGAAAGGACTTCCCGCATATCAGTATTTATACGGCATTTGGCCTCCGACAAACAGTTTTCAAACGATTTCCATTGAAGGAAAACCCATAATTGCTTTTATTAAAAATGATGATAAACCGATTAATTAATCTTCATTTGTTCTTTTTATAAAAAGTATTTGACTTTTTTGTATTTTTGCAACCTTAAAATTTCTTGTAGGAAACTGAATACTTTTTTATTTTAATCAAATGTTCTTAATTAAAAAGAAACTCTTTTTACTCGTTACGACGGGGCTTTTTTTAATCGGAAGTTTTTCGCTTTCGGCTCAAAATTTTCAGCTATTTTATGACATGGGGAGGTGGGTATACCCCAAAGATTGTCCGGAACGACCTTACATTACAACAACTGTTGAGCTTTATCATCCTGACCCGTGGGGAAATACATTTTTCTTTGTAGATATGGATTACACCAAAAAGGGAGTCGCTTCGGCCTATTGGCAGTTGGTAAGAGAATTACAGTTTTGGAAACCACCTGTGTCGATTCAATTGCAGTATGACGGAGGATTAACCAACCAGTTTTCATTTTACAATTCTTTTGCAATCGGACCAAGATATACATACAATAATGAAGATTTTACCAGAAGTATTTCCGGCGGAATTTTATATAAATATATACAAGGAAATATGGTTAATCCGCATAATTTCCAATTCTCTATGGCATGGTATCTTTCATTTGCAAAAGGACTTGGCACATTCAAAGGATACGCCGATTTCTGGCAAGATCCGGCCGTCGGGAAAAGTGATTATGCCTTTCTCACCAAACCTCAACTTTGGTTTAATTTTAACAAATTAAAAGGAGTACATCCGGACGCCAACTTAAGTCTGGGTACCGAAATAAGAATCAGCTACAATTTTGTTGTCCCTGATAAATTTATGGTGATTCCAACACTCGCTCTTAAATGGACATTTTGGGAATAGAAATTTGCTTTTTCCATTTTCTTCGTTGTTTTTTTGCCTTTTTTATTATAAAAAAGTTTAATTTTGCAACTTTATATATCCAAACTAATATATATCGTTAACCAAGACTTCCCAAACATCAATGAGATTTTTTTTCGTTTCCCTTTACGACTTTTTTATTAAACATAAAATATTATTATTCAGCATATTAATTCTATTGATTGGCAGCCTTGGATTTTTGGGATCCCAATTAAAATTGAATGAAGATGTGCTGAGTATTATACCAAAAAATCCTGAAAACGAACGCATCAACTTTGTTTTCCAAAATCTTGATGCCAGCGATAAAATCATTATCAAAATTAATTTAAGGGACAGTACGCTTACGGATCCGGATTTATTGACTGAAAAAGCTGAAATAATCGCAGATTCAATTCATCCACTGTTATTAAATCAACAACTCAAAGAAATTAATTATAAAACAGATGAATCTCAATTCGTCGAAGTTTTAGATTTCATGTTTGAGAATATCCCCTATTTCCTTAACGAAGAAGACTATAAGAGATTGGATTCTGTTTTAACTCCTGAAAAGATGGCGGAATTAATGGAGGAAAACAAAAAAATGTTAACATCTCCCATTGGGATGATGTACCGCCAAACACTTCTTCGTGATCCATTAAGGCTCACAACTCCGTTTTTGAAAGAGTTGGGAAAATTGGGCATGAA
>JAKIZI010000024.1:0-8535 GCA_022708105.1 Bacteroidota bacterium | reverse complement strand
TTAATGTTCTATTTCAGGAGTATTCGCTCCCTATTGGTGTTGTTGCTCCCCATCGTATTTGGCGCCTTATTTGCTTTTGCCGGTCTCTCTCTCATAAAAGGGACTATTTCTGCCATTGCCATCGGAACAGGTGCCATTATCTTTGGAATTGCAATTGACTATTCCCTGCATTTTCTCATCCATCTTCGCCAACAACCTTCCATTAGAAAAACCATTAAAGAGGTCTCTTTTCCTTTGACAGTAGGAAGTTTAACCACCATCGGAGCTTTTTTAAGTTTACTGTTATTAAAGTCTGAACTTTTAGAAGATTTTGGATTATTTGCCGCACTAGCCTTAGCAGGAACAATTATCTTCACCCTTATCTTTTTACCTCATTTTTTTAAAGGAGATTCTCCTCAATTCAAACAAATGAATACCCTGACCATTTGGAATAAAATTGCCGATTACTCCTTTGAAAATAATCGTCCGGTGATCATTTCCGTTACAATTATTACGATTGTTCTCAGTCTGTTCGTTAATAAAGTACGATTTGAAGAGGATATGCAGAAGATTAATTACATGACTCAGGAACAGAGAGATGCATTTAATGAACTAAGTCACAATACTACCCTATCCAAACAACTCACCTATGTTGCCTACGAGGGTAACAATATGGAAACTGCCCTACAAGAATTTGAAAAGAATTTACCTGTTATAGACAGTTTGATTCGGGATGGTCACATCTCCGAATATCAGCATATCGGCCATTTGCTTCCTTCCCAAGCTTTGCAGAAAGAGAAGATTGACCGATGGAATCAATTTTGGAAAAACAAAAAAACTGATGCCCAAGAGTTGATTCGTAACGAGAGTTTGAAAGCCGGGTTTACAGGGGATTCTTTCGAGGAATTCTTTCAATTGTTAGATAAAAACTATCAGGTAGAAGAGTATGAATATTTCAAACCGCTTCACCAATCTGTATTAAAACAATTTCTAATTCACCATCCTGAGAAATCAGTCGTTTTATCCCTTCTTTACTCGCCCCCTTCCAAAGCCCCGATCATCAAGGAACGAATTTCCACTTCAGAAAATACATTTTGTTTTGACACCAAAACGCTCACCCAAAACATGCTGGAAGAACTCTCATTCGACTTTGACTACCTATTATGGATTTGTGGAATCATCGTATTGGTATTTTTATTTATCTCTTTCGGACGCATTGAAATCACAGCCATCACATTTTTACCCATGGCGGTTGCTTTTATTTGGATTTTAGGATTAATGGGCATTTTCGATATACATTTTAACATTATCAACATCATATTGGCCACTTTTATTTTTGGAATTGGAGATGATTATAGTATTTTTATCATGGAAGGATTAATGTATGAATATTCTTACGGAAAAAAGATGCTCAATACATATAAAACTGCCGTCATTCTATCGGCTGTAACCATGTTCATCGGTATCGGCTCACTCATTATCTCCAAACATCCGGCCATGTTCTCCTTAGCTCAAGTCTCCATTATCGGGATGATTTCCGTTGCCATTATTGCATATACCATCGCACCTTTTATCTTTAAATGGCTCGTCTCCAAAAACGGAAAGTACAGAAAAATGCCCATTACATTATGCGATTTTCTTAAAACCGTATTCTCGTTTATCATTTTTCTGATTGGCTCCATCATTCTATCCATTATCGGATTTTTCCTTTTAACCATTGGAGGAAAAACAAAAAAACACAAACTTATGTATCATCGTTGTATTTGCGGAACATTTCGCATTTTAAGTAAAATGATGATACAGGTACCTTATGAAGTCCGAAATCCCCATCAGGAAACTTTTGACAAACCGGGAATTATTATTTCTAACCATCAGTCACATTTGGATTTACTCTATACATTGATGCTCTCTCCAAAAATTATTTGTCTGACCAACAAATGGGTTTGGAATTCTCCGTTTTACGGATGGATTTTGCGTTATGCCAACTATTATCCCATTATAGACGGGATTGAGGCAAATACCCAAAAACTTGCAAAGGCCATTGAGGAAGGATATTCCATTCTCATTTTCCCTGAAGGAACCCGTTCCCCGAATAGCAAGATTCTTCGTTTTCATCAAGGCGCTTTCTACTTGGCAGAAAAATTAGGAGTCGATATTATTCCACTGGTAATCCATGGAATTGGGGATGCTCTTCCAAAAAGTGAATTTTTACTCAGAAAAGGGAAAGTTACGGTCAATATATTAAATCGCATTAAACCCGAAGACCAAACTTATCGTTCAGAAAAAGAGAGTTATAAAGTTGCGGCAGAAGTTCGAAAAATGTATCGGGAAGAGTACAAAAAATTATCCGAAGAAGTTGAATCTCCCTACTATTACCGGAATTTAGTGTATCACAATTATATTTATAAAGGAAAAAGCATTGAAAGACATGCTCGTAAACAATTAAATCCGAAGCAACAATTGGCGGAAAAGATTCTCCAACTTCCGGATGAAGGCACCTATCATATTGATAATTGCGAATATGGTGTTTTTGCCCTCTGGGCTGCATTAGTGAAGAAAAATCTTCAAATTACGGCTACCGACCCGGACAATGAAAAATTATCTTTAGCCCGTAATTGTTCCGCAATTCCTTCCAATCTACATTATATTGATTTTCAAAACCAAATTTAACCTCATCCTCGAATATGAATACAGAATATGACATTATTATTATCGGAAGCGGCTTAGGTGGTTTGGTTTGCGGCTATATCTTAGCCAAAAACGGATATAAAATAGCCATCGTCGAAAAAAATAGCCAAATCGGAGGCTGTCTGCAAACTTTTAAGCGTAAAGGCATTAAATTTGATACCGGAATGCACTATATCGGAAGTATGAAACCCGGTCAAGTTCTTCATGCACTTTTTAACTATCTTAATTTACTGTCTGATGTTAAATTAAGGCCATTGGATCCTAATGGCTTTGATACCATCTCATTCCGTGGAGACATTTATAAATTCGCCAATGGATATTCACATTTTACAGATACCTTATCCGAAAAATTTCCACATAATCGTAAAGATATTGAAGCATATATTCACCATATCAAGAAAATCTCTGCCGCATCTCCTTTGTACAACGGAGATGAAGCAGAAAATAACAACTTTATGGAAACAGAATATATTAAAACGAGCATCAACGATTATATCGCTTCCATCACCCAAAATCCTCTATTACAAAATGTTTTGGCCGGAAATATGCCGCTTTATGCCGGAGTAAAAGATAAAACCCCGATGTATATTCATGCGTTGATTAGCAACTTTTACATACAAAGCGCCTACCGAATTGTCGGCGGCAGCGATACAATCGCCTCTTCTCTTACCAACTCAATCACTTCCTTAGGAGGTCAAATCTTTACGCAACACGAGGTTGAACAAATACTTTGCGATGACAAAAAGGCAACTGCCATTGTATTAAAGAATGGAAATATCATGCGCGGAAAAGCTTTTATCTCAGATATTCATCCCGAAGCAACCATGAATATTTTAAACACACCGCTCATTCGAAGAATATACAAAGAACGAATCCGTAATTTACAAAATACCATTTCAAACTTTACCGTATATATTAAATTCAAGCCTAATACCGTTCCTTATTTAAATACGAATTTTTATTATTACGACCATGATAATGTTTGGCAAGCCAACGCCTACAATAAAGACAAATGGCCGGAAAGTTATCTCTATATGCATCAATGTCATCAGGAAAACCCCACTTATGCGGAAAGTGCCGAACTGATTGGTTATATGCATTTTGATGAAGTTAAAGAATGGGAAAATACAACCATCCAACAACGAGGAGAGGCATACTTGGAGTTTAAAAAAGAGAAATCGCAACTTCTCCTTAAAAAATTAGAAGAATCTTTCCCCGGAATAAATGAACAAATTGAATTCTATGAAAGTTCTTCCCCGCTGACCTATCGTGATTATACAGGCACCAAAGAGGGCTCTATGTACGGAATTATCAGAGATAAAAACTTTCCGGTTCAAACATTGGTTTCCCAACGTACTAAAATCCCGAATCTCTTACTCACCGGACAAAACATTAACTCTCACGGCATCCTCGGCGTCATCGTAGGCGCACTCATCACTTGTTCCGAATTTTTGGGAATAAGTAAACTAATCAACGATATCAAAGAGTGCAACAACGTTCTTTAATCTCAAAATAATTTATTCGATGAACTATTTTTAAGTTTTAAGTGTATAAAAATGATGTACATTTGCAAATTAAATAAAATTGTAAAAAATATAAATTAAAATACTGCTATGAAATTTAAACTCATTTACCCGAAATGGAAAAAACTTCCCGGACAGACCACCTTCAATTTGCCTCCCCACGGCCCGGTCGTTTTTGCCGCCACACTCCCACCCCATGTTGAAGTCTCTTTTACAGATGAAAATGTCGAAGATATCAATTTTGATGAAGCTTGTGATTTCGTGGGTATTTCCATGATGCTCTCCACGCAGGTAAGACGCGGATGGGAAATTGCCGATGAGTTTAGAAAACGGGGTAAACAAGTTCTTTTCGGAGGAATATCCACCATGCTCCACGCAGAAGAAACATTGACTCACGCAGATTCCGTATTCTTGGGCGAATCCGAAGGCCGGATGGATGAAGTGATTCGCGATTGGGAAACCGGAAAATTAAAAAAAGTATATAATTTTTTAGGCAATCAACCCGATATTAATTTGGTGGGACCCGCCCGCAGGGACCTCTACAAACGCGAATTATACAATCATAAAGGAGTACAAATGGTTGACCTTTTTCACGCATCAAGAGGTTGTCGTTTCAGTTGTTACCCGTGCGCCGTTTCCTACCTCGGAGGCCGTTCTTTCCGCCCCCGCCCTATAGATAAAACCATTCAAGACCTCGAAACCATCGACAATAACCGCTTGTTTATCGTGGACAACTCATTGGCGCAAGACTCCCAATGGGAACTCGATCTTTTTAAAGAGATGATTCCTCTAAAGAAAAAATGGATTAGCCATACCATTGAAGACGACCCTAAAATATTGGATATGGCCGCTCAAGCCGGTGCTTGGTACGTATATCAAGCTGTGTACGATACGTCCGATTATATCAAAGAACGCGTTAAACGCTATCATGACCACGGAATCGGCGTGGAAGGAACCATTTTGCTCGGGTTGGACAATCAAACCGAAGACGATATTCTCCGTCTGATTGATTTTCTCCTCGAAATAGACCTCGATCTCGCTGAATTCACTGTCCTCGCTCCGTTCCCCCACACAAAAGCGTACGACGACCTGTTGCGTCAAGGCAGAATATTCGACCACGACTGGAATCACTATAATGCCGGTCAAGTTGTGTACCAACCCAAACACATGACCCCGCAACGACTTCAGGAATTGTACGACTACGCGTGGGAAGCTTTCTACAAAGATGAAAGTCAGGAACAAAAGATGTTTAAACTATTCACACAAGTGATGATGCGGGAAATAGAAGACGGAACCTATCGGCAACGCGACCGCAAACTGATTAACAAATCTTTTGGAAAAGAGGTAGTACGTAAAATTAACTCATAGAAAAAACTATTTCAAAACTGAAAAACACTTTAAATTATGAAAGTATCAGAAAACTATTACGATGAAATTTTCGACTTTAAAGGTCAATGGGATATGCCTTCCCAATGCGGACTTAGAATTCGCGATTTTGAAGGGAAAAAAGTGGTCATAACCACCGAACTGTACCAGGACAATCCCGGAACGTCCATTACCTACGCCGGTGGCAACCTCGTGCAACAAATTTGCGCCGCCAAAGGTTTTACATACCAAGACATTATCTATATCGAGTGCAATCCGAACACCAATTCAAAGCTCTCCTTCTACGACGAAGAATTTTTTCAGGTTACCTTTCAGGAAGAGAACGGCGCCCTCACAAAACCGTCCTACAAACAGCTCTCATCCGATTATATGAAACAATTGTTGAATTTTAAATAAAAAACAGATGAAAAAAATAAGTATAGTTTTATTTATGTTAAGTTTGATTCTTAACATTTCCGGACAAAGTTTGAAAGGAGATTTATCTTCCTTACGCAATCAATCAGACCTATACATTACTATTCATTTTTCAAATCTTACCATTGATGGAGAAAAGGAAAAAGCCTGGATTAAAGATCAACTTGAAGATAAAACCCCTGAAGAACAAAACGAATGGCTAACTAATTGGAATTCAGTATGGCCTGATTCCATATATGTTCAAGAGTTTATCGAGAAATTAAATGATGAAATCAAAACTTTATCTTTTAAAGCCAGTAAAAATAACACCGCTCCTTATACATTAAAAATAACTATTACGGATATCGATCCCGGTGTTTTTGCTGGTCCTTTTTCTACAGAAGCAAGAATTTCCGGTAATATAAAAATATATCAATCAGAATCAGATCTTGCAATAGCTACAATGGAATTTAAACATTTTAAAGGAAACAAATATTTTCTTACTCCTATGATGGGAGATAGAATCGGGAATGCTTTTGCTACGTTAGGAGAACATGTTGGCGAAAAATTATACCGGGTTCTTAAATAATAATGTAAGGGGCACAAAACAAAACGTCCTAAAAGTTTAATTTACTTTAATTTTGCTTTAATTATAGGCTTGATTGAGCCCATCTGGAGTAAAAGTTTAATTCCGCTTTATATAAGTTATTATCAGGGCATGTCGGCTTCGCCGCCGGCGTCCGGTTCCAAGTCCGCAGCCGGTAGTCGTGTGGCCGCAAAGCTGCAAAAGGAGCTTCCTCCGGTCGCTCTTTTGCAGCAGCGTCCCCATCGCCTCCCGTCTTTGCGGGCTTTCCACCTACCTCCTCACGCGCTCGGACGGCAAAAACCTTGCGTCTTAGCGCCTTTGCGGTGATATTTTTCTACCGGGCTGTTGTCCCTGCCGGGACAAAAAAACATACTCCCGAATATTTGCAACTTGCAGACGGCTGCTTCTGTGCCGCAGGTGACTGCTTCGACTTACATTTGGGCTGCTTCAGCTTACATTTGGGTTGCTTCGACCTACATTTGGGTTGCTTCAACTTACATTTGGGTTGCTTCGACTTACATTTGGGTTGCTTCAACCTACATTTGGGTTGCTTCAACTTACATTTGGGTTGCTTCAACTTACATTTGGGTTCCTACCGCTTACATTTGCATTCCTACTGCTTACATCTGCATTCCTACCGCTTACATTTGGGTTCCTACCGCTTACATTTGCATTCCTACTGCTTACATTTGCATTCCTACCGCTTACATTTGCATTCCTACCGCTTCCGATGGCTATTTTCGGCGATTGACATATTGGATAGGATTAATACACCATCTCAGATTGATGCTTCGTTTTGAAGTTAATCCCTCAAAGTGTTTTTTGGGGGGCGTGTTTCGTTTAATTCCTATGATGTTAGGGGCTGGCCTTTATTTTTCGCCTGTTGACATATTAATAAATTCTAAATCTCCTTTTGCTAGATTATGTTTTGCACAAAGTACTTGAAGATTTTCAAACGTTGTCTCTCCTCCTTTAGACCAAGGAATTATATGGTCAAAATGGATATTTTCTCCAGTTAGAACGGCTCCACAAAGTCTACAAATATTCCCATCTCTCATTAAAACTTGAACTTTTAGTCTTTCGCTTGGAATACGTTTAGTTTTGTGTTTGTAAACTATTTCATCTTTTTGATTAATTTCAGGTTTGAATTCTTCAATTTCGTAATTTGATTCGTCCTCAGAATTTACGAATTCAACAAAAGCTTCCATTGCTTGTCTAAATGAACCAAATTCGCTTTGATAAGTCGAACTTGAAAATTTTGAGAGAGGCTTTTTAAAATCGCGAAATACAGGTTGCCGTCCTAGTTTAATCCAAATTTCTTGTATGTTTTTGAATAATTCCTCTTTCGAAGCATTTCTAAAATAAACTAATTCTAATCCCGCCATTTTTAAGGCATTATTCCAACTTCCAAAACGAAGTCTAATAGTATTTGAAGAATATTTTCCGCCATTACTTTCATATTGTCTTGTTGAAATCTTGTTTTGTTGAACAATAATGGCAATTTTTTTTAAATCTTCAAGCAATTCGTTGTCGGGAATATTTCTATTAAAATCTTTAAGAATATACTTCATTATGTGTCGTTTTTGTTGTCTTATTCAATGTTTTTTCTTTTTTTAGGATTGCCCCTAACGGTTGCGTGTATGATGCGTTGGGGATTGCGGGCTTCGTTCCTATCCGCCGACACAAACGCC
The DNA here is from genome assembly GCA_022708105.1 of Bacteroidota bacterium. Classification (GTDB taxonomy): domain Bacteria; phylum Bacteroidota; class Bacteroidia; order Bacteroidales; family WCHB1-69; genus DUOL01. The sequence goes on along the minus strand of JAKIZI010000024.1, from coordinate 289 downwards.
GATGCGGGGCAGAACGCTTGATTTAACCACTTAAACCCCAATGCTTTATATACGATGTTGAACTAAACCTTCGGTAAATAAAGATCTGTGAATATGATAATTTAGCTTCGGGATAGGTTCAACGTGCAAATGTAATAAGATTTTTTAAGATATTCACTTTTAAAATTAAAAAGAAAGAATATGATACCAAAAACAATGCAAAAGGGTTTTGTTACAATAGTAGAACAAGCCTGTGAGATTGTTCCTGAATTTAGGAACAGTTATCAAAAATTTCATCAGAAAGCAATTA
>JAKIZI010000249.1 GCA_022708105.1 Bacteroidota bacterium | reverse complement strand
AGTGAATCGAAATACACTCCGGGTTGGGTAAGTATCTGCCCACGGAAATTATAAGATTGATTGTCGCAAATGGTGTCGAAAGATTCAAAGAGATAAGTTGGATTAACAAACAGATTAAGTTTATATACACTGTCGCAGCCGGAGGCAGTTAATAGTGAATCGAAGTAAGTTCCTTGTTGTGTGAGTACTTGTCCGCGGAAGTTATAGGACTGATTGTCGCAAATGGCGATCGTATCCTCGATGAGGTATGCAGCGACGGAGAACAGATTGAGTTTATATACACTGTCGCAACCAGACGAAGCAACGAGCGAATCGAAGTAAACTCCGGGCTGGGTTAACACTTGTCCACGGAAATTATAGGATTGGTTATCGCAGATAGTTACCGAAGACTCCAATAGATAAGTCGGATTTACGAGCAGATTGAGTTTATAGACACTATCGCAGCCCAATGAAGAAAGTAGTGAATCGAAATACACTCCGGGTTGGGTAAGTATCTGCCCACGGAAATTATAAGATTGATTGTCGCAAATGGTGTC
>JAKIZI010000248.1 GCA_022708105.1 Bacteroidota bacterium | reverse complement strand
AAGAGCGACCGAAGGAAGCTCCTTTTGCAGCTTTGCGGCCACACGACTACCGGCTGCGGACTTGGAGCCGGAGACCGGCGGCGAAGCCGACACCCCCAAATCATAATTATAAATATTTCATCAAAAAAAGAAGAAAATCAGGATGTTTTAATTTTTTCAATATGGAACGAAATCAGATGTCCTATATGGTGAAAAAGTGCCTGCTTGCACTTTTGCAGCCGGCATGAAAAAAGGAGACGTATTCTAAAAATATGTCGTCTTTATTGTCTAATTTGGGCAATCCGAATCGTTCACCGAGTAATGAAAATTGTGCTAAATTGTTCAAAGCAATCGGACAAGTTTGTGTAGGAGCTACCGAGTGTGCCATTCGGGTGCTGTCGGTATAGCTGCCGCCGGTCTCTTCGAGTTCACTTGCCGGTAATATGATATCTGCCCATGTGTCAGTTTTCTCGATTCTTGTAGTGTGATTTACTTTGAAAGGAATGGCGTGAATCAACGATTGGAACGTGTCGGGAATGCCCTTATTGCCGAATAGGA
>JAKIZI010000247.1 GCA_022708105.1 Bacteroidota bacterium | reverse complement strand
GTTGCCGAACCTCTGAAAATCGAGCTTCCGATAACTGTGTTTGGACAGATAAAAAAATTGCTCAATGATGCCGTGGCACCGCACAACAAGTAAATCCAGCGGACGCCGTACCGGCGCCGCTGATTTCTGACGTTAAACATGAAAAAGAAATTATGAACAATCATGATGAAACAATTGTAAGACCTATATTCAGAGTTTTATATGGAATGCTTTGCCTAATTGGCTTAGCGGCTATTTTTTTAGTCATATATGTAATTCATTTTATGTGGGAGTTGAATACCTTTAAGGCATTGGAATTCAGTAGTTTGTTTATTTTTGCATTTAGTTTTATTTTTATGTTGGGTTTTGGAGTATGTTTTGCTTATACAGGATTCATTATTGCAAAATCAGGACATCCACCAAAGTATCTTTTAAAGTATGTGAACAGGTACAAGCAAAAAGAAAATAAAAACGTTTAACATCTATATGGCCTTCGGATGTCAAGCACAAAATCTCCCCATAGATCGGAAAAGAGGAATAAAAAGTTTCCGTCCAAAA
>JAKIZI010000246.1 GCA_022708105.1 Bacteroidota bacterium | reverse complement strand
CCCGTGCAATTCACCGCTCTGCTCATAACGGTAAACCGTACCGAATTCAGCCATCCTGACCGGCAAGTCCTTATAAGAGCGTGGCTTTGACTTGTAAATCTCACAATGATGCGGGCAATTCATCGGTTTGAGCATGTACTCCTCCCCTTCTGCAGGAGTTTTGATGACCTGGAAGGAATCCTTTCCATATTTTTCGTAATGACCCGATGTCTTGTACAAGTTCACATCACCGATGTGCCAGCAGGCCTCTGAGCCGCGCTCCTTTGGGCAACCATAACGGCAACCCCATACCCACTGCCTCAGAGAAGGTAAAAAGCTCCATCTCCTTTCCAATTTTGCGGTGGTCGCGTTTCTTAGCCTCCTCGATCATTTGAAGGTACTCCGTCAGCAATTTTTGCTGCGGGAAAGTCACTCCATAGACCCGGGTCAGCATTTTATTTTTTTCATTACCCCTCCAGTAAGCTCCGGCTATGGAGGTCAACTTTACAGCCTTAATAAAACCAGTATCCGGCAGGTGAGGTCCACGGCACAAATCCGTAAAATC
>JAKIZI010000245.1:293-544 GCA_022708105.1 Bacteroidota bacterium | reverse complement strand
GACAAAGCAATCAGAAAGGAAGCCACACCCCAAGCCAATAACCTACAGAGAAAAAAGCCATACAAAGAAAGCAATAGCGAAAATAAATAGGAAGGGTGCCACAAAAACGCATAACCCGTCGCTAAAGCCGATCGCCGCTTCGCGGCTCCGGCTTAGCTTTTCGTTAGCGGGAGGATTAAATGAAATGTTATATTTGCAACTCAGAATTCAAAGATAACGAGACTGCTACAGTAAGGCAAAGCTGGTTAGAT
>JAKIZI010000245.1:0-280 GCA_022708105.1 Bacteroidota bacterium | reverse complement strand
CAGGGTTCATCCAAAGTGCGATGAAAAAGAACAAACATTGATAGCACAAGGAATAATCAAATTGGAAAGTTTGTATAGAATTAAAAAATAATGAATCGCTTCTTATCTTGTTCGGCTCAGTTTCGCATTAGCTTGTGAATAATGAAAAGTAACAGCAAAGAAAAATATAAAGGTCAAAGAGGAAAAGAAAAATACGAGCTCTTCAAACGCTTTAGGCATCGTGCTATTGAAGATATATATAAAAATAAATTTTTTGCTTTATTTGAGCATAAGTGTTTCA
>JAKIZI010000244.1 GCA_022708105.1 Bacteroidota bacterium | reverse complement strand
AAAGGCTACCGCCCGGGATGCATGGGCGAGCAGCGAGTGAAACGAGCGGCCAGCCCAAGGGCGGTTTCAGTTCAACGTTCCGCGGCTATGCGAAGTTGCCCGAAGCGTAGCGTAGGGCAATTTGGGAGAGGGCGGTACTCCGCCCGAACCGGCTACACGCTGTTGTGCGATGGGCAGAGCGCCTCTTCGGTGTTTGTCTTCATTTCTTAACCCCGCCCCTCTTCCGCCTGAGCCAGGACGGCGAAGGCGGTCTTCATTCTTGTTTTTCCAAGATGCTCTTATATATTTCCTTTGCTAGGATCGGGAAAATCGCTTTTTGAAAATTACTATCATCCATATATCGGGTGACAATACTGTCGTTTTCAGACATTCGTTGCATCATCAGACTTTCAATAATGGCTTTAATTCCTAATTCAAATTTATCGAGTGGATTAGCCATTGCTGTTTGAATGATTCGCGAATCATTGGCGGCTTTTTCCTTAATCTGCTCAAAGAACAATCTGTCTTCTTCGGTGAAATCCGTTCCAAAGCGATCATTCAGAGT
>JAKIZI010000243.1:312-545 GCA_022708105.1 Bacteroidota bacterium | reverse complement strand
AAGCAAAAGCTAACAATCTTCGTCTATTTGAAACCTGATTGCACATGATAAAAATGGCTTGCTATCAAAACAAAGCCTAAACAGCTTTCATCATTTATCCAACAGCATAGTGCAAAAGCTAACAATCTTTTATTACTATACTCAAGTAAGATTGAAGGGTAATAACTACTACATCTGTACAATAAAATACCTTGAACGAACAATCCTATAAAATAATAATCCAGTTACAAGTG
>JAKIZI010000243.1:0-256 GCA_022708105.1 Bacteroidota bacterium | reverse complement strand
ATACCTTCAATCGTTTTACTTCTTCTGCGCCGAAGGCGTCAAACTAACATTTGCTTAACTTGCAACGCGTACATGGCGCGAAACTTGCCAAGCGCAGCGACAGCAAGTTTCGTGACATAGCGTTGTCAAGTTGAAGCAGTTGTTAGACCATTTTTTTTATAGCCTAAAAACCAATCAATTTCTGATATTAGCTTTTCTCTTTCTTGTTCGTTTTGAATTATCCATTTGTGTATAGGATGAGGACACCCTTTTATTA
>JAKIZI010000242.1 GCA_022708105.1 Bacteroidota bacterium | reverse complement strand
TAGAATCGGATCTGATTCAATACAGCGTTGACCATCTTAAGGCCGCAGAAAAGCTTTATGATCTTTCCGGTCGCTGGACATGGGAGTATTTACATTCGGCCATGTTTCTTTCACACTTAAGCATAGAGCTTCTTCTGAAAGCATGCCTTCTCCATCTCGAAGGTGAGTTTCCTGCTAATCATGATTTGAAAAGATTATTTAAAAGGTTACGTAAACAAGGGATTGAGATATCAGATCAAAATAAGAAGTGGCTCAATTATCTGAGTCAATGTATTGAATTGCGGTATCCAAATACTGAATCAAAAATCGAAGTAGATATTAATCAATGGGAGCAAACAAAGACATTATTTGAAGAATTGAGGCGCAACTTTCCAAAAGAAATTCAAATAATAATTGTTACACATGAGCGGTATCGTTCAAATGTTAAAAGTGGCAAAACAATATGGCCTCAAAAATAGAGGCCGAACCTCTATATGGCCTTCGGATGTCAAGCACAAAATCTCCCCATAGATCGGAAAAGAGGAATAAAAAGTTTCCGTCCAAAA
>JAKIZI010000241.1 GCA_022708105.1 Bacteroidota bacterium | reverse complement strand
CAATGTCGATAATGCCCTTGAGGTCATCCGACTAACCTCCTTCTCAGTGACGTATAAAATTTTTTCATTCATTCTAGTTTCCTCCAAATTTGTTGTCATTAATAAGAGAAAAGAATGTGCCATTTTAATGGTCAAAGAAAAAAACAGAATAGATAATTATATATGTATTCAATATAACTATATTATTATTTAAAAGATTGACTATTTTTATTATATTATCAAAAAATTAATTTCAGATTAATTGATATAATAAAGCGGTAATCCGTTATTATTTACGTTATTCCGTATTATTATAATATTATTTTAGCTTTTTTTGATAAGCCGGTTATAGGATACTCGAGACATGGGTTGTCAGAGGTAATATCGGGGAAATTTAAACTTGATAATAGTGTTGGGAATAGTGTTGGGAATAGTGAATAAATATATTTAATAATAAATTAAAAATATTTATAAGTACTTGATTTCATTTTTGGTAGTCCCACGGGGACTTGAACCCCGGTTTCCGGCGTGAGAGGCCAGCGTCCTAACCACTAGACGATGGGACC
>JAKIZI010000240.1 GCA_022708105.1 Bacteroidota bacterium | reverse complement strand
CGCTTAGCTGTTTGGCAGAGCGGGCGGAATTCTTTTTGCCTTGATTTTTTGGTACTTTTGTATCAAGACAAAAGTACTAAAAAAGAAATAAAGTAAATTTCGATAATTTCTTTTAGGAATTTTTAGTTGCAAGCCTTCCTCAAGGTTGTAGATTGTTTTCTCGGTAATTATTCCCTTGGACCCCAATATTTTTTTATACAACAAAACTATATTCTATCGTACTTGAGTTTTTATTATCCGCTGGACACTCGATTTCGATATCTGCAACAATCTGCCTATTGAGCCTATTCCACAACCTTCACAGGTTAATTTTTTAACCCAAATATGCTTTTCTTCCGAAATACGAGGTTTTGAATAATGTTCCTGTTGCGTTTTGCCACATTGCTTACAACGATAACGCTGTATGCCTCTTTTCTTTCCTGTTTTGATACATTCTCCCGAGCAATATATACATTTCATTTCTCATAAAGTTAGAAAAAACATACTATCGTACACCCTGACAAAAATACCCCTTATTTTTTAAGTATTTAGAAATGCAAAGATACAA
>JAKIZI010000023.1 GCA_022708105.1 Bacteroidota bacterium | reverse complement strand
ACAGGGAAACGACAAGCGGTTTTGCAAGAACCGCTAAGCTGATTGTCATTCACAGCACCGCCGCCTCTGCTTTTTGCCGGGCCTGCGCACGTGCTTCGTGGCGGATGGTATTGTCACCGATAGAGCTAACTCTTTTTGATTAGGGGGCTTGCTTTTTCAAAAACAAAATCGTGTAATTGATTATCAAGCACTTTTTATTGTTTTTTCTCTTTTTTTATTTTTTACCGGACAACAATTAAAAACTATAAATCATATTATATCAATGTTCTTTATCCACAGGGAACGGCAGGTGCAAGTTGCGGCGTGAGGGCAAAGGCGGAAAGCCCGCAAAGCCGGGAGACGATGTGGGCGCTGCTGCAAAAGAGCGACCGGAGGAAGCTCCTTTTGCAGCTTTGCGACCACACGGCTACCGGCTGCGGACTTGTAGCCGGAGACCGACGGCGCAGCCGGCACGCCCAAATAATTTCCGCTTTTTATTTTACAGAAAACAATCGAATTATTTCAATTCAAAAAATGTTTCTCCAAGATATCCTTCATCCGTAAAAAACTGAACGACGTATTTTCCTTTTACAGCTTTATCATCATCCGGCAACTCCCAAAACAGCGTTACATTTTCCGCTTTGTTTTGAAAGTTTATTGTCTTTTTGGCTGTATATTGTAACTTTTGACCATCATTCATGAAAGTAAAGAAATCTTCTTTCCCGGGGGAAAGCACTTTTCCGCTATTGGGAACGGAAATTCTGCAATAAACATTCACTTCTCCGACAGGGCGTAAGGTGTTTTCAGCTAAAATAAGCGATGTTTTAAATTTCTCTACTCTCGAAGCCTTTTCGGTGATTACTTCAGTATTGTTTTTCTTCTTATAATAGACGGCCCGAGCATAAAAATTGTATGCAGTTAATGCGGAAGCTTGTTCTATCCGTTCATTCAATGCTTCATTATCTTTTTGAATGGCCTTTTTCTCTTCGTTCGTCTGTACCAATTTCTCTTTTACTTGGGTATTTTCTTCTTTCAATACTTTATTTTCAGCATAAAGTTTATCCATTTCAGCCACATACTCCTGGGCAATTTTTTGCAAACGAACCAATTGTTTTTTAATTTTGCGATAATCGGCTTGCGAAGCAATCAGTTTCTTAATTTCAGCAGCATTGGCATTGATAACACTATCCTTTTCACTCAACTGCTCCGATATTTCCTCATTCTCGCTTTTGATTTTTTCATGCATCATCATTAAGGAATCAAGTTCCAACGACAAGTTTTCCTTTTCAACTTCCGATTTTACATACTCCAAATTATAAATCGGTTTGGCAAAAATGCCGAAATATATAGTAGTTCCTAAAAAAAGAGCTGCTAAAATCCCTAATAAAATCACCCATTTTTTTAATGGATTTTTTTCCTGTTTTTCTTTTTCGAAAGCTGTTGTTTGCATAATTATTATTTATATTTGTACTCTAAAATTAAACTGCAAATTTACTAAATTATTATGATGATGCGTGTAAAAATAAAAAAACATCTGCACAACCTGCTTTCCCTCTTTTATCCCCAATCGTGTGTGGCATGCGGAAATACACTTCAACAAAACGAGCACTCTTTATGCCTTGAGTGTATGCTTCATTTGCCCGAAACCCATTATCATCAGGAAATAAACAATCCCTTACAACTTCTGTTTCGCGGTCGTGTTCAAGTGGAAAATATTGCTTCTCTTCTGTTTTTTAAAAAAGGAAATCAAGTCCAGAAGATATTGCATAGTTTGAAATACAATGGCAATCAACAAATTGGTGAATATCTCGGTTATTATTACGGGAAACAATTAGCCAAAGAAGCCCATTTTCAAGAAATCGACTGCATTCTTCCGGTGCCGCTCCACCCTAAAAAAATGAAGCTGCGGGGCTACAACCAAAGTGAATGTATCGCGAAAGGTCTTAGCAAGGCCCTGGGCATCCCCTATTGTACCGATATTTTGGTGCGCACCACCTTCACGGATACACAAACCAAAAAGACCCGATTCAACCGCTGGACCAACGTGGAACATGTCTTTGCCGCAAATAATCCCGAACAAATCACCGGAAAGCATTTTCTGATTTGCGATGACGTGCTCACAACCGGTGCCACCCTCGAAGCTGCCATATCCAAACTGAAAAATGCAGGAAATCCGAAAATAAGCATCGTCACATTAGCGGTTGCCAATTAAAAAAATTCTGTACTTTTGCAAGAATAATAGCATTTATATTAAAAAGAAAATTATGACTATAGATTTTTTAGGAGCAACTCAAGAAGTTACCGGAAGTAAGTTTTTACTGACCACCAAAAAAGGAGTTAAAATATTGTTGGATTGCGGGATGTATCAAGGAAAAGGTTTGGAAACCGACTCCATGAACCGTGATTTGGGCTTCAATCCGGCCGATATCGATTATCTTATTCTATCGCATGCCCATATCGACCATTCGGGATTGATTCCCTATATTCACAAATTGGGCTTCAAAGGCACCATTTTTTGTACGCCGGCAACGCGGGATTTGTGTTCTATCATGCTTCCCGATTCCGGAAAAATTCAGGAAACGGATACCCAGCAATTCAATAAAAAACGCGAACGAAACGGATTGCCGCCGGTGGAACCCATCTATACCATGAAAGATGCGGCCGCCTGTATGCACCTTTTCGTGAGTATCCCTTATGATTTGCAATTCAGCATTTCTCCGGATTTCTCTTTCCGGTTTGTCGATACCGGTCACATGCTCGGAAGTGCTGCTGTATATATTCAATTCAAGGAAAACAGAAAAACAAAATCGCTTTGTTATACTGGTGACATTGGAAGATATGATAAAAAAATTCTACCAGATCCGAAAGCTTTTCCGCAAGCCGACTACATCATTACGGAATCTACTTACGGAGACCGTCTGCATACAACGCTCGACAAAGCCGAAGAAGATTTGATGTTGATTGTCCATGATGCTTGTGCCCAGCGTCGCGGCAAATTGGTCATTCCCTCCTTTGCCATCGGAAGAACTCAGGAGATTGTCTATGCCCTCCACCGATTAAAGCTCCAAAATAAACTTCCGGATATTGATATTTTTGTGGATAGCCCCTTGGCGGTTTCTGCAACCAACATTTTTCGTTTGCACCCGGAATGTTTTAATGAAGATATGCGCGATTTTATGGAAACGTCTGCCGACCCATTCGGTTTCGAAAATCTCCATTATGTGCGTACCATCGAAGATTCCAAACGGCTCAACACGTACAACCGTCCCTGTATCATCATTTCCGCTTCGGGGATGATGGAAGCCGGCCGTATCAAACATCACCTTGCCAATAACATCGAAAATTCCAGAACCACCATCCTTTGTGTGGGCTATTGCGCCCCGACCACTTTGGGGGCTAAGATCATGCGCGGGGATTCCGAAGTTTCAATTTTTGGCGTTAAATACAAGGTACGGGCAACGATAGAACGCATTGACGCTTTTTCCGGTCATGGAGACTATCTCGAAATGATTCAATACCTCTCTGCCCAAAACAACAAAAAGGTAAAAAACATCTTTATTGTCCACGGGGAAGACCAGGCGCGGATCAAATACGCAGAACATTTGGCCGATGCAGGTTTTACCTCATCGCATATTCCCAATTTTAAAGAAACCATTGAAATATGAAATCGGAACAACAACCCTATTTTGTGCATGAATCTGCCTATATTGATGCAGATTGTCATATTGGCAAGGGCACTAAGATTTGGCACTTTTCGCACCTTATGACCGGCTGCCGGGTGGGCAACGACTGCAACATCGGGCAAAATGTGGTTATTTCGCCGGATGTCGTCTTGGGCAACAACGTGAAAGTGCAGAACAATGTTTCTATTTATACGGGCGTAATTTGTGAAGATGACGTTTTTTTGGGGCCATCGGTGGTTTTTACCAACGTCATCAATCCGCGCAGTGCGATTTCGCGAAAGTCCGAATACCAAACCACGCATATTTCTAAGGGGGCTACAATTGGAGCCAATGCGACGATAGTGTGCGGTATTCGAATTGGGCGTTATGCATTTATCGGGGCCGGGGCGGTTGTTACGCGTGATGTCCCTGATTATGCGTTGGTGTTAGGAAATCCTGCCCAACATACCGGGTGGATGAGTGAAAGTGGACATCGGCTCCGGTTCAATGAAGAATTTTTGGCTATCTGTCCCGAAACTGGGGAGAAATACCGTTTACTCAATGGCGTAGTATCCAAAATTTGATGGTGAATCATCTCTAATATTATGATTTTCTTTAGGGCGTGCCGGCTACGCCGTCGGCGTCCGGTTCCAAGTCCGCAGCCGGTAGTCGTGTGGCCGCAAAGCTGCAAAAGGAGCTTCCTCCGGTCGCTCTTTTGCAGCAGCGTCCACATCGCCTCCCGTCTTTGCGGGCTTTCCACCTACCGCCTCACTTTTATTTTATTAATTTCAATATCAGTCTACCAATCGAATTCACACAATCCTTTGCAAATTCCGCTAACCATTTTTCCGATTCTCCATCGAAATGTGAGTCACTAAAACTATTACGGGCATTTGAAATTGCATTAGTTATAGTTGGAATTAAATTTATCATTTGTGCAGGATAGCTCTGTTTTTCATTCTCAAATCTATTGATTATGTCATCCCGAACAGTTTTGGCTAATTGATTTAATTTATCAGTTTCAAGTTTCTCAGGAATTAACTCTTTAATGTAGGCTTTAAATAATCCTTCAAGACATGAGTATGCATAAGTCACTGTCAGATTATACTCATGATTTTGTATTGAAGAGTCCATTTTCTTTATTACTACATCAAGTTTGTCTGCATTCCATATATGTTCAGGAATTTCAGTCTTGGGAACAGGTTTAGAATAGATATTACTTAAGTATTCAATTTTGTCAATAATTTCTCTTGGTGGCGATAATAGCTCTAAATCGTTAACAATATTTTTTACCTTTAAGTCTTCTTTTTTCCACTCAGTATAGGTCAATAATATGTCATGAACATAATGATAGAAATTAACCCTGCTCTTTGTAAAAAGATGATTTAAGATTAGAACCATTGCATCTATAGAATCAAAGTAGTCATGGTCTAAGTCAACAGCAAAATAACCTCTATTCTGTTTCACATGGTTAAAGGCATTTCTCCATGACTCCTCAAGTCCGACTTTTACTATATACCTTTTATAATCATTAGACTTTAAAAAATCGCCCAAACTAAGGTTTTTCAAATCGTTTACCAATGGTTCAAGTTTTGGAATAGGCTCTGTCATTACATTAGAGTTGAATTATTTTTTCTTTGTCTATCTATATTATCTAATATTATCCTTTCAATTTTGTGAGGGGCCTCACATTGTCCGTCTCGTGCTGTAAAGTTACATCGCGGACAATCAAAATAATATCCATACATGCTAGAATTATCAATCAAAGGCGTATCACAATTAGGGCAGTGTGCTTCAAGATTCTCAATAACCCAAGCTCCTTTTGATTGACTCCATTTCCAACCCCATGTCCATTTCCATCTTTTAAATCGTCCTTCTCGATAACTATAAAAATCTGGCTTAAAAGTTTCTTCTTTTTTAAACTTATCTACTAAATAAAGCACCAAAATCAATAAAGCTATTCCAAGTAATAGCCACCAAACTCTTATGTTAAAAGTCAAGATATTAATAATCAAATTCCATATCCATTTAAGAATTGCTCCTATTGTGGATAAAATAGGTTTTTGCTTAACTGAATCATAAATAATTGTCAAGAATAAACTAAAGATTGCCGTTCCAATACTTATTGTCCAAGGTGATTTAAATATATTCTTCTTTGCCATATTTATATGTATCTATCTGTCAGGGTTTGGATAATTGCGCATAACTTGTTTATAACCGTAACTCTTTTCACTCTTTATTACGGTTAGTTTCCAATTTTAGATAGATAACCGTATGTTTCTTGTTACACAGTTACATTTTTTAATGACCGCAAATATAAAATTTTTTATAATGTGTCAAATGGACTATTATATTTTTTTATTGTTGTCCGGGAAAACAAGTACCGAAAAAATAATAATATCGAAATTTACTTTTTTCTCTTTTGGTACTTTTGTCTTGATACAAAAGTACCAAAAAATCAAGGCAAAAAGAATGCCGCCCGCTCTGCCAATCAGCTAAGCGGTTCTAACAAAACAAAGCATTTTCTCCTACTTTCGTACGAGGAAATGCAAACGACAAGCGGTTTTGCAAGAACCGCTAAGCTGCTTGTCATTCACAGCACCGCCGCCTCTGCTTTTTGCCGGGCCTGCGCGCGTGCTTTGTGGCAGATATAAATGTATATTCCGGATTGAATCTCCATAATAGAGATTGCTAATTTGAAAAATGCTCACTCCTGAAAGTTCCGTTCAACAACGAATTAAATCGAAACACTTTGAAAGTTATCCCTCAAAGTGTTTTTTTGGGGGGCGTGTTTCGTTTAATTCCTATGATGTTAGTTGCTGGTTTTTTTATTCTTTTCATTCTGTGCAGTTAATTTTTGCCAAAATAGATGCGCCCCCCAAGCATTATCCAAGTTTTTCACAAAATCAATATCGGGGATATGTTCGATTTCTATGTGTCGAAAACCGTCTCCAGTACACAAAAGTTTTTCAATGTTTTCGTAAATCTCAATGCCTGGACTTGACGGACCAGGTAAAGCAATTGCAAATTGTCGTTCTTTACTTTTTGTTTTTAATTTAAAAATTGCAACAAAACACATCAACTCTTTTGGCGATTTGATAATGTTCATTCCCAGCATGTTTTCAGGGAATTCATATTTAATCCAAAATACTTTCGGTAAAATATCTTTATCTGGATTTAAAATTTGCTCTCTTACTTTAAATAGTGCTCCATTTATTAAAAATCCACTTCCAAAAATGCTATAAGCTAACAAATACCCAATTCTTAATAGAGCTACTTCACTTCTACGTTCATTTGAATTGTTAGGAAATTTAATTGAGAATTCATTGGTTTTATATTGTTCAAATTGTTTTTCAGGGTGAAATAATGGATTATAAAATGTTATTGGAGGAAAAACATCTTTCATGAAACTATTTGTTGATTTTGGATTTGACCGTTGTGGCTGAATGTCAAAAACGATTTTTCCATCCTTGTCAATTTTAACTGTCCCGTTTGCTTGGTTCCCGTTTCTTGAGAATGTTGTCTTATACTCTGAATTTGGCAAAAACTCTTTAGCATCAAGTTCCTTTAGACTCTGTAGTAAATGATTGTCGAGAATATGACCGGATTTTGAATTACAATCTTTGCATGTTAGAATTTTGGGATTTCCACCAAGAGATTTTGGAGGAACATCTTCAAGAGTCAAAGGTTTTTTTGATGTAAGATTAAGGTCATTTTCGAAGAACGGGTCAAAGCATAAAGGACAAACATAACCATTCTCGAAATCTGGTTTGAAAGTAATGTCTGGATGTGATTTTATTAATGACATATTTTTAGAAAATATATCGAAAATCTTCTTCCTAATATGTTTTGTATTAGCACTCATCTTTATTCAAACTTGCAACTAACGGTCACTTGCAAGTTGTCGTTGCGGATTTCGAAGAGCGTCAGTGTCCGACAGGACATGACGGTCAAGAAAGGAGCAGAGACAACGCATACCACTGCACCCGCAATGCAATTTGCAATTTGTTAGCACCAGTATTTTATTTATTTCCTTTTATTTCAGAGTCCATTTCTATTGCAAGTTCTCGTCGATAAGCCATATTGCTGGGAACTTCTCTAATTCCTATCCCCCAAATTACTCCATTATATCTTCGTAAATTGGGATAGACGTATCTAAAAAACATTTGTTTTCCTCTATCATAATTTTTTGGTTCTCGACCTTTCAAAATAGCGGAAAAAGTTCCCGAAACATAGTCCGCAAGTTGGATTCCGACACTTTGATGGGAATTTTCAATATTTAAACTATCCTTTATATGTTTATATGAGTTTATAAAATCACCCGAGTTATACAATTCAAAATAAATATCTCTAAAATGTCTATCTGTATTTTCACTTACTGGGTCAAAAAATAGAACTGCTAAATTTTCCTCTGTCCGAGTTTGTATCTGCATTTCTATTCGCTGCATATGTTCCTGAAGATGCATTTTTAACATTGCTTTTTCATTAATCCTTGGACAGTTTGCATTATCAGTATGAGTGATTATCACTTTCTTATATTCAATCGTTTCAAGTAGTGCCAAGGACCGTTCAACAAATTCTATTAAGTCATGATAATCATATGATTCTAAAAATTTAAAATCTTTTCCTTCTGGTATTTTTTGACCTTTCTTTTGATAATTTCTTAGATGCCACAGATAAGCCCATTTTACTTCTTTTTCAACCGGTAAATTGTACAATGTTTTCAAGTCCGTGAAGGCTTTGTTTATTTTCTTCCACTCGTCCGCTTTTATGAGTAATGTACTTCTAATATAATGAGGATGAACAGTCAAATACTTTTTATTCTTATTCAATTTATAAGAGCCACATTCATCACTAAATCCGAAAAAAATACTCATCACTAAATTCGGTTTTTCAATATTGGTGCTAAATCGTTTATAACCGTAACTCTTTTCCCCATTTATTACGGTTAGCTTCCAATTTTAGGTAGATAACCGTATGTTTCTTATTGCACAGTTACATTTTTTTAATGACCGCAAATATAATTTTTTTTATAATGTATCAAATGGATTTATTATATTTCTTTATTGTTGTCCGGGGAAATAAGTGCCGAGAAAAATAATTATATCCGTTATTTCCTTTATTTCTCTTTCATACTTTTGTCTTGATACAAAAGTACGAAAAAATCAAGGCAAAAAGAATGCTGCCCGCTCTACCTCTGCTTTTTGCCGGTCCTGCGCGCGTGCTTCGTGGCGGATGGTATTGTTTTGTATTGTGCTATATCATTTCATCCCTTCGGGATTAAAACTACAGTGACTAACAAATATAAAAATCCCGAAGGGATGACAATATTATAGAAAACAAAATGCATCGATTCCCCCAAAACCCCAAAGGGGTGACATATTATCTTGGATATATTGGTTTCGTGAGATGGTTGTTATATGAAAAATGCAAAAATCTTGGTGGATACTGTGCTACGGAGCCGTGCGTGAGGGCGTAGGTGGAAAGCCCGCAAAGACGGGAGGCGATGTGGACGCTGCTGCAAAAGAGCGACCGGAGGAAGCTCCTTTTGCAGCTTTGCGGCCACACGACTACCGGCTGCGGACTTGGAGCCGGAGACCGACGGCGAAGCCGGCACGCCCAAAAAAAATAAAAAAACTATTTCAACAAAACGTTTTTTTGTTTGTTTTAAGGACAATTAAACATTATAATTATTTATATTTAAGAAAATTAATTTGAAAAAAATGAAAACAAAAAGATTCTTTTATTTGCCGATTATCGGCGTATTGGTGTTGAGCATATTCTCGTGTGCCAAGATCCCCGAAGGTGCGGTTGCGGTAACTCCTTTTTATAAGGAAAAATATTTAGGCAAATGGTACGAAATTGCCAGAATTGATTTTAAATACGAGCGGGATTTGAACAATACAACCGCTGAATATTCGGTTAATGATGACGGCACTATAAAAGTGGACAATAATGGATACAACACCAAAACCGGAAAATGGGATCAAGCCATCGGAAAAGCAAAGTTTGTTGGTTCGGAAAATGTTGGTAGACTGAAAGTTGCCTTTTTCGGTTCGTTCTACTCGGGTTATAATGTAATCGCCATTGATGATGACTATCAATATGCGTTGGTTGCCGGACAAAATTTGAAATATTTATGGATTTTATCCCGTACCACAACCATTCCCGAAGATGTAAAAGATAATTACCTCCAAATTGCAGAGGATATCGGCTATGACACTTCGGATTTATTATGGGTTGAGCATAACCAATAGAAACTAAAAGAGAATCTTTATACAACGCTGTTTTTCTATTTTGAAACGTTAAAACATTGTTTATTTTATTTCATTCCCTAAATGTCAATGTCCGGCTTTGTAGCTGTGACATTGATTTTTTTACGGATTTTTGTTTTTAAATATTTAAGAGAAGAATTCACATTTTACAATATGTTGTATCTTTGCAAAAAAAACAGATTATGAGAAATAGATTTCTTTTATTCACGTTAATAGCTATAATTTCCGTTTCTTGTTCGAAAACGGAGAAAAAAGAGAAAGAAGAGATGATTATCAACAAAGAGAGCCGTGCCGTTCCTGACTTTTCCAAAGGGATATTTACCGAGGAGATTCTTTGGTACTTAGGGCGGGTGAGTGCTCCCCAAATATCGCCGGATGGGAAACAGTTGTTGTTTGGCGTGAAATACTACGATTATAAGGTCAACAAAGGAAATTTAGAGTTATACACAATGCCTGTATCGGGCGGCGAACCGGTGAAGATTACGGAAACGGGAGAAGATGAGCTTCAGGCCATTTGGCGCCCCGACGGAAAGAAAATTGCTTTTTTATTCCCCGACGATAACGACATTATGCAAATTTGGGAGTGTAACCCCGACGGCACGAACAAAGAACAGTTGTCACATACCCCGAAAGACATCAACGGCTTTTCGTATGCTCCCGACTTAAAGAATCTGATATACTGCATGAATGTGGCTATGGAACCGACCATTGCGGAACGTTACCCGGACCTGCCCGAAGCAAATGCCCAAATTTATGATGATTTGATGTATCGTCATTGGAATTCGTGGGCAGATGGCAGCTACAGTCATTTATTTGTCGCCCCGTATCCTTCATTATCGCAACCGAAAGACCTGTTAGAAGGCAAAAAGTTTCATGCACCGGTTCCCCCTTTCGGCGGAATGGAGCAAATTTCATGGAGCCCCGATGGACAAAGGGTTGCTTATTGCTGTAAAAAAGAGACAGGAAAAGAATTTGCAGAGAGCACCAATACCGATATTTTCCTATACGACTTGACAAGCGGAAAAACCAAGAATCTCAGCATTTTCAACGAAGGGTACGATTTAGACCCCGTTTTTTCGCCGGACGGAAAGCAATTGGCTTGGGTGAGCATGCAAACGCCCGGATTTGAATCGGATAAAAAAAGAGTATTTCTTTACGATTTCGCAACAGGTAAAGCCACGGATTATTCCACCGATTTTGATTTAAGTGCGGAAAACCTTGTATGGAATACGGAAGGAAATCAATTGTATTTTCTCAGTTGCACGAATGCCACCTATCAAATATTCGCATTGGATATAGCCAAAAAGGAGATTACGCAACTCACGGAAGGAGATCATGATTACACCTCATTGGCGTTGGCAGGGAACAACCTGATTGTAACGAAAACCACCCACGCTTTACCGAGCGAAATTTATACCATTTCTTTACAAAACAAGAGTGAAAAACAGTTAACATTCACGAATAAATCGACATTAGATAAAATTACGCCGGGCAAAACCGAAAAGAGGTGGGTAAAAACCTCCGACGGGAAAGAGATGCTGGTTTGGGTGATTTTGCCCCCCAATTTTGATCCCGCCAAAAAATATCCGGCACTATTGTATTGTCAGGGAGGCCCACAGCAATCCGTAAGTCAATTTTTCTCCTATCGTTGGAATTTTCAGATGATGGCGGCACATGACTACATCGTTGTAGCGCCTAACCGGCGAGGACTTCCCGGTTTTGGAAGCGAATGGAATGACCAGATCAGCGGAGATTACGGCGGACAGAACATGAAGGATTACTTGTCGGCGATTGATGCCATTGCGCAAGAGCCGTATGTGGACCAATCGCGTTTAGGAGCCGTTGGGGCAAGCTACGGAGCCTTTTCGGTCTATTGGCTGGCAGGACATCATCAAAAGAGATTTAAGGCATTTATTGCCCATTGCGGTATGTTCAATTTTGAAAGTTGGTACGGCACTACCGAAGAGTTGTTCTTTGCCAACCATGATATTGAAGGACCATATTGGGAAAATCCGCAACCGAAGAGCTATAATTTTTCCCCGCACCGTTTTGTCGGCAATTGGGATACCCCCATCTTAGTTATTCACGGAGGAAAGGATTTTCGGATTCCATACACGGAAGGGATGCAAGCATTTAATGCGGCACAAATACAAGGAATTCCAAGTCGTTTTCTCTTTTTCCCGGAGGAAGACCATTTTGTGACGAAACCTCAAAATGCCATTTTGTGGCAAAGAGAATTTTTCAGATTTTTAGATGAATGGTTAAAAAAATAGAAAATCCAAACATATTGAGAACCTTATGAAAAGAGTCCTTATATTATTAATTCCCTTCATTGTATTTATAAGTGGATTGGCAGCACAAACACAACCGACTTGTCATCAGATTGACTGTCCCGGAAGATGTGGCATGTTTACCGATGAAAACGGGGACGCTTTTTGTGATTTCGGTCATTTGACGGCAAAAGAGAAAGCGCAAGAAACTTCTGTTGTGGCGCAAACCCCGGAAAAGGGTTCCACTAAAGAGCAAGTAAAACAATCTCCTTCAAAAGTGGAGAGAGCCAATCTTCCCGAAAAGCAAGACACGGTAATTAAAGCTGAATTACAGGAAGTTAACGACGGAGCACCAACAGAATGTCCCGAAGCGGCGCCGGAAGAAGTACAAAAGAAGTCTCGTTTTGACACCCCCTATCATCTCATCTCCATTTCCGGAGGTTTGATTCTCATTTATATCATCACACTCATTTTGACCAATAAAAAAATAATGACCAGAGCCACCCATCAAAAAATATGGAATACTTTGTTGGCTATTACCTTTTTAGTTTCAGGGCTTCTCGGGTTGTTGCTGGTTTTCTTTATCAATTACAGTTACATTCCTTCTTACTATATGGACATCAAAGTGATACATGTAGAATTTGGGATAGGAATGGCCCTCATCTCTATATTTCATTTACTGTGGCATCTCAAGTATTACAAAGCCATTTTCAAAAAACCCAAAAACAAACAGAATCGCATATCTCCGAAAAACTGATCTAAGGCATGACTATGTCAAAATTCAAACACATATTTGTCAAAATAAAAGATAAAATCGGGTGGAAAATGCTCGACAGCTACATCTTAAAAAAATTTTTAAGTTCTTTTCTTTTATCTATTGTTCTTTTGATGACGATTGTAGTCGTATTCGACTTATCGGACAATTTAAGTCGGTTTTTATCCAATAATGCACCCTTAAAAGCTATTATTGTAGAGCGTTACTTTAATTTCATTCCAATTTTCGCCAACTTATTTACCAACTTATTCACCTTTATATCGGTAATTTGGTTTACGTCAAAACTTTCCAATCAGAATGAAATCATCTCTATTTTCAATGGCGGAGTAAGTTTTAACCGTTTCATGTATCCTTATTTAACAGGAGCTTTAATCATTGCAATTGCATCATTTTCACTTTCTAATTTTTACATTCCACAGGCTAATAAACAGTTAAATACATTCAATGAAAAGTATTTAAATCGCAAGAAAGATTTTTCGCGTTTTGACATACACATCAAAGTAGATGAAAACACATACGTTTACATGGAGCGATGGAAAAAGACAAGTTTAAAAGGGGAAAACTTTACCTACGAAAAACTAGGTCGTTTATTCACAACATATAAGCTCAAGGCTTCAGAAATTCAATACAACAAAGAGCAAGACAACTGGACTTTATATAATTACGTCATTCGAACCATTTCTCCGAATGGAACCGAGCGGATTCGAAGCGGAGATCGTATGGATACCGTTTTCAACTTCAAGCACACCGAATTCAGCAAGACAATTGCGACTGCCGAAACTATGTCATTTCGGGCGCTTCGGAAGTTTATCAAAGAAGAAAAAGAGAAAGGCTCGAGCTTGGTTAAGTATTATGAAATTGAGAAACATAAGCGTATGACCACCCCATTTGGAACCGTTATTATGGCTTTATTGGGGTTAAGTGTTGCCTCGCGGAAGACACAACGCGGGGTTGGTGTTCATATCTTTGTAGGGCTGGCGCTATCCTTTCTATTTATATTTTTTCAGCAGGTTTCGGATACCTTTGCGGTATCGGGGAATTTATCCCCGCTCATTGCTTCGTGGCTACCGAATAGCATTTATTTAGTTATTTGTATCATCATGATTCGTTTTGCGCAAAAGTAGTATCAACAAACACTTTCATTATTTTTTATATCTTTGCAAATTAAAATCAACCCACATGAATAAAATATTTTCAACTTTGCTTGTACTTCTTTGTCTTTCGGGAATTATTCTTCCTCTTGGGGCCCAGACTGCTCAACCGGAAAAACCGAAACAGGACAAGCCCGTCATCATAAGAGATCGATTCATGTTTGACATATTTCAAACTTTTTGGGTAGGTGCACCTGTAAAAATAAATCCCATGAAATTCAATCCGGGGTTTAATATTTCGGCAATGTGGGACTTTAAACTACCGAACAAAAGTCCGTTATCATTCGGATTGGGATTAGGCTTTACATACTACACTCAATTCTCGGATGCGGTATTCAAAGCCAATACTTCCAATGTAATGCAATATTTTGTTATTCCGGAAGAGATTGATTTCTCCACCAACAAGATAACGTACACCAACATCAACATCCCATTGGAGTTCCGGTATCGTCATAGCAACGGATTTAAAATCAGCGCAGGTGTAAGATTGGGCTTAACCACAGGAATTTCTTATCGTTACAAAGGACTTGATCCTGCCGGTACAGGGGTTAAACTCAACTATAAAAGTTTTGAAATTTACAATAAAGAAAAATTCAATTTTGATGTCTATTTAAGAACCGGATGGAAAGCGGTAGGTGTATATGCTTGTTATCAAGTTACTCATTTATTCCAACCTGCGAAAGGGCCTCAGATCAATCCATTTTCTGTCGGACTTACGGTTAATTTCTTTTAGATTTTCTAAAGTATTTTATTTTTGTTCTTTCTTGTAAAAAAAATCGTATTCGAATACCCAAGATTTTCATTTATATATACGTTATTATCAATGAAGGACGAAATACAAAACGATAAAGAACTACAAGAGCTCATCGCAGATTGTATTTTGCAAAAGCGAAAAGCACAACATCGTTTATTCAAACGTTATTATAGTTCTCTTTTTGCCGTTTGTATTCGTTATTCAAGTTGTTATGAAGAGGCGGAAGACATATTAAATGAAGGTTTTTTGAAAATATTCTCTCATTTGGAAACGTATCAGGCTCACGGATCGTTTTTCGGGTGGCTCAAACGCATCATTGTAAACACGGCAATTGATCATCAACGAAAAAATAAAGTGGCTCAGGAAACAGTGCAGTATGATTTTATTGACGAATCAATTACCCCTTATGAAGAGAATGCAGCTATCGGGAAAATGAGCGGAGATGAGATTCTCAAATTGGTACAGGAACTTCCTGCTGTAAGCAGACAAGTCTTTAACCTATACGTTTTTGAAGATTATAGTCACGCTGAGATTGCGGCACTATTAAACATGAAAGAGGGAACATCTCATTGGCATCTGAACTTTGCCCGAACTAAATTAAAAGAAAAGATCAAAGAAAGACAGTAAAAAATGGATACTTTTGACCGTATAATCAAAGAAAAATTAGAGCAGCAACAATATGCTTACAAGCCTTCCGCATGGAAAAGGTTCTGTCGTATGGCAGGCATCAAACAAGGGCTCACTGCATTGCAGATTGTAGGAATTTTTGCTTTTACGGGAATTATCTCCGGAGGAATTTGGTTATGGATTGAGGCAACCCGTCCATCAGACGTCGAGCCAACAGAAATAAATCAGCCTATTTATGAAGTTTCCGATACTGAAGAAGAGTACATTTCTGAATTAGAGAGTAATTCTACAAGTGATTCAGGTATTATAACCATTCCTGAGCCTTCTCGTTCCATATCAGTAGTGGTTCCTAAAAGCCAAAAAGATGATTCAGCATCAAATCTCACAACGCCCATACAAAAGAAAGAGCCATCTCCCGAACTTCAAACCAAAGAAGGAAAATGGCAAATTTCTATAATCAATCCTGATACAATCAAGGAAAATTAAATCGTTTTCCCGGGATAAACCTTTAATGCTTCGGCGAGGCACTTCATCGCTTCGCGGAGGTCTTCCACATTGAGGCAATAGCTAATACGCACTTCATTTTTGCCTTCGCCTTTGGTAGAATAGAATCCTGTAGCCGGGGCAAGCATCACCGTTTTTCCGTTCAGGTCAAAATCTTCGAGCAACCATTGGCAAAATCTGTCTGAGTCATCAATCGGAAGCCTTGCGACCACATAAAACGCGCCTTTGGGCATTGGACAGAAACAACCGGGCATTTCATTGATGGCATGAACGACCGTATTTCTCCGAGCAACATAATCATTGATTACTTTATCGAAATATATTTTAGGAGTATCGACTGCGGCTTCTGCAAGTATTTGGCCGTAGGTAGGCGGGCTTAAACGGGCCTGTGCAAATTTCATCGCAGTAGCATAGACCTCTTTATTTTTAGTAATCAATGCGCCAACACGAACACCACAAGCACTATATCGTTTTGAAACGGAATCCAGCAATACCACATTTTGTTCTATATTAGCCAATTGCATAACAGAAAAGTGTGGGGCTCCGTCGTAGCAAAATTCGCGATAAACCTCATCGGCAAAAAGGAAAATATCGTGTTTTTCCACAATTTTACTTAAGGTAATCAACTCTTCTTTCGAATACAGGTATCCCGTAGGGTTATTAGGATTACAAATCATAATAGCCTTTGTCCGAGGTGTAATAATCTTCTCAAATTCTTCAATGGGAGGAAGGGCAAAGCCATTATCTATAGAAGAATAAATTGGTTTTACTTTCACACCGCATGATTGTGAAAAACCATTATAATTGGCATAAAAAGGTTCGGGAACAATTACTTCATCTCCCGGATCCATACAACTGTTAAACGCAAACAGAATGGCTTCGGAGCCCCCATTGGTCACAATAATATCATTTTCGGTGATATCGATTCCAACACTCTTATAGTATTCGGCCAATTTCTTACGATAGCTTAGGATTCCTGCAGAATGGCTATATTCAATCACTTTGATGTCGGCATTTCGGACGGCATTTCTAGCTCCTTCCGGAGTTTCAATATCCGGCTGTCCGATATTCAAATGATACACGTGAATCCCCCTTTGTTTCGCCGCATCAGCATAGGGTACTAATTTTCTGATTGGGGATGAAGGCATTTCTAAACCTTTTTTAGATATTTTCGGCATAATATTAAATTTTTATTTATATAAATTTATAATTCTTCCTTTATCTTCAGCAACCATTCTTTCATTTTGACAAGTGTTTCAACAACTTGAGCATGACCGGATACTGCATCCGGATTATGCTTCATCGCCTCTTTTGCACCTTGCAATGTATATCCTTTCACTTTCGTCAAATAATGAATCGTGCGAATAGTTTCAATATCTTTCAGACTAAAATAGCGGTCTCCTTTTTTATTCTTAAAAGGTTTGATAACATCAAATTCTTTTTCCCAATATCTTAATAAAGAAGGATTTACTTGAAACATTTCCGCTGTTTCTCCGATAGTATAATAAACTTTTTGTATCTCTTCTTGCATTATTCTATTTTTTAACAAAAACTGCTTGTTTCCCATCAAAGTTTACGAAATAATTTCCTTTTTCGAGAGTAGATACATCAACTGACTTTGCGACCCCACTTGTAACAAAAAATCCGTTTTCCGTAATAATTTCATAATGAGTCATGTCCGTAAATTCAAGATCTTTCGTCACTTTAAATTTTTTAATTTCGATATTTCTATTGGGAATTTTCACTTTAATCAACTGGGAAACAAGAGTTTTTCCATATTCATCTGTCTCTTTTAATCTAAAAAAATTAATCCCTGAATTAACCACAGGTGCAAAGGTATTGAATACCATTTCAGCAGGGATTCCCAGCTCTTTAACCGCAATCCACTTTCCAAAAACATATTGTTCGATCGAATAGGTTTTTGTTGAATCCAAATCTTTAATTTCCCAAGACAACAAACGGGTTCTTTTAACAAAATTAAAAGAAGAAAGTGTAAACTCTCGTTCTTTAATCAAATCATAAGCATTCACAATAACCGGTACACAATTAGCATGATGATGAATTTGAATAGAGACGATTTGATCTATCATAAAACCTTCCAACGGAATTTCGAAGGAATTGGAATTAAGCGTAACGTTAATATTTCGTCCGTTCACCCATACCTGCTCAATACAAAAAGTTCCTGCTTCAGATGGATTCAGCACCACAATATTTTTACCTGAATATTTCCCTTCGATAAGTAAATCCCCTTCATTGTCTTCTTCAATATTTTGGGCAATCAGAACATTTCCTATAAGAGCATACAGTAAAAAAAACAGAGCAAATTTCTTCATTTCGTGAACAATTTCAGATTAATAGAGTTTATTTTATTGATGTTGCAAATTTACATCATTTTTTGTTATCGCAGTACCATTTCAGAACTTCATTATTAATTTTGTATATTTGCAACCTAATTCTAAATTACGGAATAATGAACTCCAACTATTATTGCATCATCATGGCCGGGGGCATTGGTGCTCGATTTTGGCCCATGAGTAAAACCGCAACCCCAAAACAATTCATTGACATTTTAGGAGACGGAACTTCTCTCATTCAAAAAACGTTTAAACGATTTCAACAAATTTGTCCGAAAGAGAACATCTACATTGTGAGCAACTTGCTATATTTGGATTTAATCAAGAAGCAAATCCCTGACATCCATGAAGAACAGATTGTTTTAGAGCCGGCACGAAGAAATACAGCTCCTTGTATTGCGTATGCCAATTATAAAATCAAGCAAAAAAATCCTAATGCAGTTATTGTAGTCAGCCCTTCGGATCATAACATCCTTGATACAAAACAATTCACGGATATCATTAATACCGGATTGGACGCTGCATCGAAGCAAGACTGGTTGCTAACGATTGGTATTCATCCTTCCTCTCCGAATACCGGATATGGATATATTCAATACAATGAAGACAAAAAGTACGCACAAAATTCTTCCATTTATACGGTAAAGACTTTCACGGAAAAACCGGAATTGGAGATGGCTAAAAAATTTATTGAGAGTGGTGATTTTTTGTGGAATGCCGGAATATTTATGTGGTCATTAAAATCAATTCAGCATGCTTTTAAAGAGTTTTTGCCGGAAGTTGATGAATTGTTTGCCCGTGGGGAAAAAATTTACAATACCCCCGCTGAAAAAGAATTTATTCAAAAGACTTATCAAATATGTAAAAACATATCCATTGACTACGGAATCATGGAAAAAGCTCAAAATGTGCACGTTTTTGCCGCTGATTTCGGATGGTCAGATTTAGGTACTTGGGGAGCACTCTATGATATTCGGACAAAAGATGCGAATCATAACTCTATTGTTGGTAAAAAAGTCAAAACCTACAATACCCATAACTGCATCATACACATGCCCAAGGATAAAGTTGTAGTTGTAGAAGGACTTGAAGATTATATTATTGTTGAAAATGATAATGTTTTACTTATTTGCAAAAGAGAAAACGAACAACAAATTCGGCAATATGTAAATGATGTTCAGATTGACTTTGGAGATAAATATATATAACAAATATCAATAATTACAACAGATGAAAAAATCATTTCTTATTTCGCTATTCGCAATTTTCATTATGAAAGTTGTTGCCATAACGCCTCCTGACGAAGGAATGTGGCTCCCAATGTTTCTAAAAGATTACAACTATGCAGAAATGCAGCGTTTAGGCTTGAAAATGACACCCGAACAATTGTACGATATCAATAATTCATCTTTAAAAGATGCTATTGTTCAATTGGGAAATTTCTGCACCGGAGAGATTATCTCTTCTGATGGACTTATGCTCACCAATCATCATTGCGGTTATGGGAGCATTGCCGATCATTCTACGGAAGCACACGATTATTTAAAAGATGGTTTTTGGGCAAAGACTTTTGAAGAAGAGCTTCCCAACGAAGGCCTCACTGCCACTTTTTTGGTAAGAATGGAAGATGTAACCAAGATTGTTTTGGCTGATGTAACCAATGAAACAAAAAAGAGTGATCGAGAAGCATCCATAGAGAAAGCAATAAAAAAACTTATTGCCGACAATTCTGAAAACGGGAAATATACTGTTTCCGTAAAGCCATTTTATGAGGGAAATGAATATTATATGTTCGTATATATTGTATACAAAGATGTACGATTGGTAGGGGCTCCTCCAAGCAGCATAGGGAAATTTGGTGACGAAACCGATAATTGGGTTTGGCCCCGACACACCGGCGATTTTTCTTTATTTAGAATATACACGGATGCCAACGGAAATCCGGCAGAATATAATACTGCCAATATTCCCTTGAAACCAAAATATGTTCTTCCCATTAGCATAAAAGGTTTTGAAGCCGGAGATTATGCGATGATTTGGGGATTTCCCGGGACTACTGACCGTTTCATGACTTCATACGAAATCAACAATATGCTTCGGGTGGATAATGCCGCCTTTACGGAAGCTTTCGATCTTATTTTACCGGTTATCCGAGAAGAGATGAATGCGAGAGATATTGTCAGAATTAATTATGCTTCTGATTATGCATCGATGGCTAATACATGGAAAAATAAAAAAGGGGAAACCGCCAGTCTTATCAAATTAAAAATTGCAGATAAAAAGGCGAAACAAGAAGCACAATTACTTCAATGGATTAATCAGGACCCCAAAAGAGTAGAAATATACGGCAATCCTCTAAAGCAAATTGAAAAGATATGTACCGAAAACGACACCATGGGGATGAAATGTTTTTATTATGTAAATTTAATTTTGCAAAACTCCAAAACTCTTTTTGTTCCTTATTCATTAACCGGTCTCAATCTTACTGAAAATGAAAAATCATTCTCTGAAGATAAAAGGTCTGCTCTAATGGAAACTTATCAAGAAGAAATGAACGGAACAGATCTCATTACAGAAAGTAAAATCATTTTGGCCTCTTTACAGTTAATGGCAACCTTACCGCCACAATATCAACCTACTGTTTTTGAAATAATCAATAAGAAATATAAAGGAAACATCGAAGCATTTGTTGACGATGCTATGAACAAGTCCATTGTGGCCAATGAAGGAAATTTGAAAAAATATTTAAACAAACCTTCCACCAAGATTTTCTCTAATGATCCTCTAATTAATTATTACAACTCACTCCTTACGCTTATTTTCCAAACACGAGGCGCCTATTTTACGTTCACTCAAAAATTAGAGACTCCTCGTCGTAAATACTTAGCTGCATTGAAAGAGATGGAAAAAGACAAGGCAATGTATCCTGACGCCAACTCAACCATGCGATGCACATACGGATCTGTTATCGGATACTATCCTGTGGATGGAGTCTATTACAAATTCTACACCACACAAGATGGAATCTTAGAAAAAGAGATTCCGGGAGACCCTGAATTTGATGTTCCGACAAAACTGAAAGAATTGATATTGAATCAGGATTATGGCAGATATGCAGCAAAAGAAGGATATCTTCCGGTTTGTTTTCTAACCAACAATGATATTACAGGAGGAAATTCGGGAAGTCCTGTTCTTAACGCCAAAGGAGAATTAATCGGTTGTGCTTTTGACGGGAATATCGAAGCTTTAAGTAGTAATATTGCATACGATAATGATTTGCAACGTTGTATTAATGTAGACATTCGATATGTGCTTTTTATCATCGACAAATATGCCGGTGCACAAAGACTTATTCAAGAAATGAATATCATTGAATAACAAATAAATGTTAGATGCGACACAATTTATCATCCACCTCCAATCGCTGATTGACAATCCTTTTAAAAAAAGATTTCTTTTAGCGGTAAGCGGTGGTGTTGATTCATGTGTTATGGCTTATTTGTTTCATCATCATGGGCTTGATTTTGATGTGGCGCATTGTAATTTTCACTTACGGGGAGAGGAATCTGATCAAGATATGGAATTTCTCAAAAATATTCCCTATTTAAAAGATGTCTCTCTATTCATCAAGGAATTTGATACAATTGCATTACAACAAGATTCAGGAAAATCTGTTGAAATGGTGGCAAGGGATTTACGCTACGAATGGTTTCAGGAATTGGGCAAAGAGTACGATTACATTGCTACAGCCCATCATGCTGACGATAATGCAGAAACAATATTCCTGAATTTAACCAGAGGAACAGGTTTAAAAGGAATGACGGGAATTCCTTCAATAAATGGGAAAATTATAAGACCTTTATTGCCTTTTCCTGCTGAAGATATTTTAGCATTTGCAGCCCAACATCATATTGAATTTCGTATTGATCAAAGCAATTATTCGGAATTATTCAGAAGAAATAAAATACGATGGCAAATAATTCCAAAACTGAAAGAGATTAATCCAAACCTTATACCGACATTTACGAGAAATATTGGCCTTTTTAATGCACAATATCGATTCTATGAACAAAAACTGCAAATACTTAAAACCGGTCTTTTATTAAAAAAAGATAACGAATATCTTATTCCAATCCAACAACTCATTGATAGTGGGCATTCAGAATTATTATTACATGAAATTTTAACAGATTTTAATTTTCATTCTGATACCATCCAAAATATCGTGAATAAACTCCATACAATTCCCGGAAAAAAATTCACTTCAGGAACACATATCCTCATTAAAGACCGAAAATATTTGATTATTTCAGAAATTAAGACAACAAATCCCTTATATATAATTATTGATCATCTCTCTGATTTGGAGAATCTTGGTTTTTCAGTAGAAACGCTTGACTATAAAGAAGATCTTCAATTTCAGAGCGATCCGAATACCATCTATATTGACAAAAATAAGGTGCAGTTTCCTTTAATATTAAGAAATTGGCAAGAAGGAGACTATTTTTATCCTTATGGAATGAAAGGTAAAAAGAAAGTCAGTGATTTATTCACCGATGAAAAAATCGCGATTCCTCACAAACACAGAATTCCTCTTCTTTGTATGGAAGATGAAATTGTATGGATTGTGGGATATAAAGCAGACCGCAGATTTGCCATAAAATCAGGTGAAACAACGCAATATTATGTCATTCGTCGTATTGCAGAATAGATCTTGCATGTCAGGTTTATCTTCGCTCCATTTTTTGTATCTTTGCACCCGTATTTATTATTGAATTTTAAACAGAAAATTATGACTGATTACGAATTAAAGTACAAAATTGCTGATATTAAATTAGCAGATTGGGGCAGAAAAGAGATTGAAATTTCTGAAAAAGAGATGCCCGGATTAATGGCTTTACGTGAAAAATACGGAAACACAAAGCCATTAAAAGGAGCTCGCATTATGGGTTCACTACACATGACAGTTCAGACCGCTGTTCTTATTGAAACATTGGTATCATTAGGGGCAGATGTACGATGGGCAAGTTGCAACATTTTCTCTACTCAAGACCATGCTGCCGCAGCCATTGCAGCTGCAGGAATTCCTGTATTTGCATGGAAGGGAGAGACATTGGAAGAATATTGGTGGTGTACCAACCAAGCACTCGCATTCCCCGGAGGCAAAGGTCCAAACTTAATTGTTGATGACGGTGGGGATGCAACGCTGCTTATTCACTTGGGATACCAAGCTGAAAACAACGCTTCGGCACTTGAAAAGAAACCATCTTCAATTGAAGAAGAGGCTATTTTAAAGACCTTAAAACAGATTTTGAAAGAAGATAACCAAAGATGGCATCGTGCTGTGTCAGAATTACAGGGGGTTTCAGAGGAAACAACAACGGGTGTTCATCGCTTATACCAGATGATGGAAAATGGCGAATTGTTATTCCCTGCCATCAATGTAAATGATTCTGTCACCAAATCCAAATTTGACAATCTATATGGATGTCGCGAATCTTTGGCCGATGGAATTAAGAGAGCAACGGACATTATGATTGCAGGAAAAGTGGTTGTGGTTTGTGGATACGGGGATGTAGGAAAAGGATGCGCTAAATCTATGAAA
>JAKIZI010000239.1:297-548 GCA_022708105.1 Bacteroidota bacterium | reverse complement strand
AGATAAATTAATGGAGGTAATGCCCGTAACCGGCAGAATTTACAAAGCCAGTAAAGAACCTCTTGCGAAAGCGTTTGTGCCATTCTCCGAGATCAAAGCCCTGCCGGGACAAATGGGCGAAAAATACGTGGATAAATATTCCCAGTTTGCCAAAGGCACCAGAACCGAAGTCGAGGAAGCGGTTAAACTGTCCTCCGCTCTCGGCAAAAAAGCCCAAAAAGCCATTGGCAAAAAGGCCGGCGAAATAACCA
>JAKIZI010000239.1:0-237 GCA_022708105.1 Bacteroidota bacterium | reverse complement strand
TTTGGAAGCGGAAAAAGGCCGTGAACTTATCGATACTGAAATGCCAGATTACTTGCGTCACTTCCTAACCCAAGAGGGTAAATCATTTTTGGAAAAAGGAGGTGCTACGATCACCGGCGAATTATCAAAACCGTTAAGAGTAAGAACTCCATTTGCCCAAACTCGAACATTGCAAGGGACGATTAAAGAGATTAATGCTTACTTTAAAAAATTCCACGGTGTCAAACTGTTCGAGGA
>JAKIZI010000238.1 GCA_022708105.1 Bacteroidota bacterium | reverse complement strand
GGGGCCATAACGACACAAGAGATGTCTTTTTTTTGAAGATCCCTGCAAAGAGAAAAGCCGGTAGGACCAGCTTCGTATCCGCAGACGAAAAGAACATCATCATTGACAAAGTGCTTTTCGACATTTTTAAGGTAAGAAAGCACGGATGAAGTTTCAGCTTTTACTGTTAATTCAGAGAAGACATAGCTTTGTTTTGAATCAAAACTACACAGAGAGTAAGTGTCCTTATGGACATCCATTCCAACATAGATTATTCTATTCATGAAGAGCCTCCGTTTGTTTGCGGTATGTATCCGCTGATATCCAGTATGATACTAATCCGCGATTATTAACATACTGGAGGTCTCTTCATATTGTCTGAGAATGCTATTGTCACACTTTGTGCTATCGTGCTTCGCACGGCACAAAGTGCGCCAATTACGCATTCCAGGTTAAGCAAATGTTAGGTGGACGCCTTCGGCGCAATTAGAGGATGGAGAATAATTATGTTTTATCAAAAAGGATGATGTATAATATTTTGTGTAAACCAGAAAAATAGAAAAGGAATA
>JAKIZI010000237.1:304-551 GCA_022708105.1 Bacteroidota bacterium | reverse complement strand
ATCAGAACTCTGTCTATAGAGAGAATTGGCAAAGTTATTGGCAAAGCATCTCTGGAAGAGTTGAATCAGGCAATTGAAGGGTTAAATGAAATTATTGCGTAACCCGTCGCTCAAGCCAATCGCCGCTTCGCGGCTCCGGCTTAGCTTTTCTACGGCCGCGCTGCGCGCGCCCGTACGGCGAGTTGAACTTACGCACTCGCCGCTGGACAAGAAGAAATGAAATGCATTATTTAATAAAAATCCTGAT
>JAKIZI010000237.1:0-256 GCA_022708105.1 Bacteroidota bacterium | reverse complement strand
CAGCAGGTCTTATCGGTGTTATGCCACTTACCGGTGCCCTTGTTCTTGTTTG
The DNA here is from genome assembly GCA_022708105.1 of Bacteroidota bacterium. GTDB lineage: Bacteria > Bacteroidota > Bacteroidia > Bacteroidales > WCHB1-69 > DUOL01. Next base: position 204 of record JAKIZI010000237.1, on the reverse strand, counting down.
GGTTTATCTGGAAAACAAGGGCGATCCTGCCATAATGCAAGAGTTTACCAAAGGCGCTCTCTGGGGGATTCTGCCAAGCATTCTTTTCTTTCTGGTAGCTTTTATTTGTTTTAAGCGGCAACTTCCGCTACACATCGTTCTTGCAACAAGCTTTGGTGTGTGGGTTGGAGCGGCATTGGTTCATCAATGGATGTTGAAATGAAA
>JAKIZI010000236.1 GCA_022708105.1 Bacteroidota bacterium | reverse complement strand
ACGAAGAGGTGTTGAAAGCGGCTTCGATTGCTACACCGACCATGGTAAAATTGATTCAGGAGATGGTTCCTTACTTATAATTTCAGCGCTTGTTTATTTAAGACTACGATAATTTTCTTTTTTATTTGGGCGTGTCGGCTTCGCCGCCGGTAGTTGTGTGGCCGCATGGCAACATTCAATAAAATTTCGCAAATTCAACAGTTTTGAACAAAGCAAAGAATCTATTGAATTTTATTGGTCATTTTAGTCGTTTTTATCTTAATAAAAAAAAATTGTACATTTGTTGCCACAAGTTTGTGATAAAAATTTACAACTTTAAGTTAATAAAATGGGAAAAATGTTTTATTTTTCTTAGGGAAAATATTAATTAATAGTAAATAAATCATACAAATATGAATACATACCATTTTTTGAAGGGTAAATTATCAGTCGCTATAATAGCAATAATATCAGTTGCTTTTTTTTCAAGTTGCACAACCACTCAAATGACAATTTCTCCTCAATCTTATAAATATGAAGTGAATAACATTAATTCAACTATTATTTCATTAA
>JAKIZI010000235.1:317-554 GCA_022708105.1 Bacteroidota bacterium | reverse complement strand
GCTCAGCACATTTACATTGAACTTAGAATGTTGCAGAATTTTTTCTTTTATTTTCCACTTTCCACATTTTGTAGTTTACGTATATTTTTCTTTGTGAGCCCCTCCCCATTGTCAAGACAGAAAACATGTTGGTTTAAGGTGCATTCGATATGCCTGCACGGTTAAAGGTTAATTGTTTTTCCAGATGAGGCCATCATCGGGAACTGGCGTTATCCACAGCCATCTCGGAGCAGCCCT
>JAKIZI010000235.1:0-228 GCA_022708105.1 Bacteroidota bacterium | reverse complement strand
AGACTCGTGGAGCCGCTCGTTGTTGTAAAGCTGGAAGTATCGCTCCAGATGACGCCTGGCATCGGAAACCGTTGTGTATTGATGAACGTAAACCTCATCGTATTTTACAGTGCGCCAGAGACGCTCAATAAAAATGTTGTCGAAGGCCCGGCCGCGACCGTCCATGCTGATCCTGATGTTTTTGTCTTCCAATATGCTCATGAATGCCGCACTGGTAAACTGAACGCC
>JAKIZI010000234.1 GCA_022708105.1 Bacteroidota bacterium | reverse complement strand
AAACCTGCCGGTGAAAATATGTATATGAGCTATGATGCAGGAATCAATTTGGCGGAAGGATCTCCTTTGTTGAAGGCGGGTCAGAAGAATGATTTCGTTCCTGATTTTGATATTCTCGGAGTAGAACGTTATGGAAAAGAGTTGCAACTCGGTGCTTATTCAAATGTTTTTAGAACAGGAAAATATGTATTAGGAAAATTAAAACAAGATGGTTCTGTAGCTGTAGTTGTTCCTGCTATTCCAATTTTTGATAAAATTCCAGATGGTTGGTATCGTCAATATATTGCCAAAAGTAAATTGGCTCGAACTTTTAAAGCTCAAATACAGATCCATGAAAGAACAAAAGTTAGCTCAGCAACAGTTCAGATAAGACTGCTTAATAAGGATGGTAAGGCATATGAAAATGTTCCTGCAGTAGATGTTGAATTCTTCCGAAATGGAGAAGAAAATGGAAAATATGTATTCCAATCAATGACATCTACTAAAGGAAAACCAATAATTTTCTCTTATAATGAATCTGACGTAAAAGTTTATGATGATGCAATTGTCCTTTG
>JAKIZI010000233.1 GCA_022708105.1 Bacteroidota bacterium | reverse complement strand
TATAGATTTTAATGTAACTTTGCATCTTAAAAATAACCCGAAATGAAATTTAAAAATATTGCTCTATTAATTATTCGCTTATTAATCGGTGTGATGTTTATTACAACTGCTGTTTTAAAATTACTATCGATCGATCAGTTTGAAATTTACATATATAGTTTTAATATTTTTAATTTTGTAATAACTACTATTTTAGCCAGGTTATTAATTTGCGCAGAATTTATTCTGGGGGGATTTTTAATTTTCAAAATTCTATACAAACAAACTTGGTGGTTGACAATGGCTATGATGGTCGGATTTACGCTCTTTTTGATTTATGTATCGATTTTTCGGGATGACTCCAACTGTCATTGTTTTGGCGATTTTGTAGAATTAGACCCCTCCGGCTCCATCATTAAAAATGTAGTAACAATTATTTTACTTTTATTGATTCGACGTTCTCATGATAGTTCCTTTAAAGGGAAGAAATTGGCAACTTGGTCGATTCCGATACTGACAATTATTCTAACTTTCGGTTTGTTTGTTCCCGATTCTTTGTACAATCAATTTAGGTCTAA
>JAKIZI010000232.1 GCA_022708105.1 Bacteroidota bacterium | reverse complement strand
ACACCGGATAGAGGTTATACAATGCGTGTCAGTTACTTAAAAGAACCCAATTCCGGTGACGCTCTTGTAGAGATTTTAAAAGAAGGTAATCCTGAAAGAAAACTAAAAGGGGTATGCTTAATTTGTGCTGATTTTTCTCACTATTTTTTTATTTAATTTAAAATTATTTTCACATCTAACCCATTAAAATCATTACACTTTCACATTTTCTTGAAAATCTTTAAAAAATAATGCTTGACAAACCTAAGCGGTTAGGATATATTAGCATCAACAATAGATAAGGGAGGATAAAAAAATGAAAACAATCGCGGCAAGAAAAGCAGAAGTAACAGTTAAACGCCCAGACGGAAAAATCGAAACGATTACCCATCCTAAGATTGATTATTTTACTCCGGCAATTTTTGATCAAATGAAAAAAGTGATGGCCGATGCCGGACGCGGAGAAGTTATCTCTTACCGCAACATTGATGCGGTCGTGGAGATGGAGGAGAGTGATTATCAGGGACGTTGCGAGAGATGCGGCACGGCGATTGATACGCGTAAGGCATATCATCAAC
>JAKIZI010000231.1 GCA_022708105.1 Bacteroidota bacterium | reverse complement strand
GGGATTGATGAACAAGGTAATGGTATTTTTAATAATATGCGTCTTTCCTGGTGGTATGATACTGCCAACAATAGATTTATTATCCAATGGAATGATGCCTATAATCAATACAATATAGACCTAATGGAAAATGCTTCTCTGGAAAAATTCCAGATTATTCTTTATCCTCAAACAGATCGTGATGGAGATATTGTCATTCAATATCATACTGTTGATAATCCAGGTGTTACAACAAATTATTGCACAGTGGGAATTGAAAATCATCTTCAGACAGTTGGATTAACCTATACTCATGCTAATACTTATCCTCCCACAGCTCATACTTTACAACCTGGGTTAGCCATTAAATTTACCACCATTCCTCCTGACCCCTATACGGGAAATAATGATGTTTTACAGATTCCTTTTCAACTGGCTCAAAATTATCCTAATCCATTTAATCCAAGAACTACCATTTCTTTCTCCGTAGCCAAAAGTGGATATGCTAAACTTTCTGTATACAATTCCAGAGGAGAGCTTATTCGCACTTTATTAAATGATAATATTTGCAGTGGTAA
>JAKIZI010000230.1 GCA_022708105.1 Bacteroidota bacterium | reverse complement strand
TTTCTTATTTTACCGATATAAATGATTGAGTTTCCGACAGATATTTTTATATTTATCGTAAACATCCGTATTATCCACCTCACAAATAGATTACAATATATCAATAAAATGTTTTTGATACTGTTTACAAAAATTTAAAAACATGATAACGATAAAGTTTGCCTTAGTTTTTGCAAAAATTTTATCCTGTATCTTCCAATTTTTATCAATGGATATCCCTACCAATATTTCGGGACCGCTATATGGAAATTTTACTCTGACGATAATTTTATCGAAAACAATCCCCGCATAACCGTGGTAATCATCGGTATCTTAATACTATATAACCATTATATTTCCCATAACACCCAATTAAATGAAGGCTATTCAGATTGATGTCCGGATAAACTCTTTTTTTGTAACCATCTGCTTTGGAATACAAGATCGATAAATATGATATCTTAATCTTATTTTCATTTATTTATTTCTCTTCTCCCAAAAAAATGGTAGTGTCAAGAATTTTGTGTAAATACTTTTATACCTTTGTATAGAAGCTATACTCTAGTGTGTTAATTAGTTACT
>JAKIZI010000022.1 GCA_022708105.1 Bacteroidota bacterium | reverse complement strand
GAATTGGAAACGTCCAGAGCCGAATATCTGAAAGAAAAGGGAGAGTCGCAGGAGGCCACCAAAATCAAAGATGCCGCCTTCGCCAAGATGGACGACTGGATGAGTGAGTTCTATGCCGTAGCCCGTATCGCTTTGGAAGATAAACCGCAGCTTTTGGAAGCATTGGGGAAGGTTGTAAAAGGATAACACCGACGATCTCTTTTTTATAATTTTTCTTTATTGCTAAAGAAAATCAAAATTAGCTTTTCAATAAATTAATGAAACGGTGCGCTGCACCCTTGAGTATGTCAAGATGTTCGTATGCATAGCACCGTTTTGTTTATTGATAGAGCGAGCGGGATTCTTCTTGCCTTGATTAGAAAAAAGGAACAGGACTATACTCAGAAGGTCGATGGTGGATCCGGCACGCCCTAAATTAAATTTATTTATTACGAGATAACAATCAAAAAAAATCACGTATTTTTGCATCCTTATTTACGAGCATAATTAATAGTTCCGTGAACGAAAATCAATACGCAGAAAAGGATCTTGCCATTATAGGAGCCAAAGAGCATAATTTAAAGAATATCTCTTTGGAAATTCCGCATCATCAACTTGTGGTCATTACAGGATTGAGTGGTAGCGGCAAATCGTCACTGGCCTTTGATACCATTTATGCCGAAGGACAACGTCGCTACATGGAGACCTTTTCTGCTTATGCACGCCATTTTATCGGAAATTTACAACATCCGGATGTGGTTAAAATATCGGGATTGAACCCCGTGATTTCGATTGAACAAAAAACCGTAAATAAAAACCCCCGCTCTACCGTAGGAACCATCACGGAGATTTATGATTTCTTAAGATTGTTGTACTCTCGGGTTGCTGATGCCTATTCCTATATATCGGGTGAAAAAATGGTGAGATACGGAGAAAATGAATTGATAGAACTTATTTTAAATAATTATAAGGAGAAGAGTATTTCCATTCTGGCTCCTGTCATCAAAGGAAGAAAAGGCCATTATAAAGAGTTATTTGAAAATATAAGAAAACAGGGGTTCACCAAAGCACGAATTGATGGTGAAATTCGTATGCTAACACTCAATTTGCAAGTTGACCGATATAAAATTCATGATATTGAAACCGTGGTGGATAATATGGTGGTTCGGGAATCTGCGAAACCACGATTGATCAATAGCTTAAGATTGGCCCTGAAATACGGGAAAGGCGTCTTGATGATTTTGGATAACGAATCCGGAAGCGTAAGAAACTACAGTAAATTTTTGATGTGTCCCGTATCAGGAATCTCCTATCCGGAGCCGGAACCCAATACATTTTCTTTTAATTCTCCCTACGGAGCTTGTGAAACTTGTAATGGTCTCGGTTTTGTTACCCAAGTGGATATGGATAAGATTATCCCCGATAGAAGCAAATCGATTGAAGAGGGCGGCATCGTGTTGATTGGCAAATACAAAAACAGTCAGATGTTCCGGCAGTTGGAAGCGCTGGGAGAGAAATATGACTTTTCTCTGAAAGATCCGATAGATACTTTGTCGGAGCAAGTGATGAATATCATTATGTACGGCTCAGAGGAACCTTTAAAAATAAAACATGAGATTACCGGACTGGCCCCTACAACCGTAACTTTTGAAGGACTCATCAATTTCCTGCAGGATTTTGATCCGGACAGCATGCCTGCCTCATTGAAAAAATGGATTTCTCAATTCATGGACCAACAGCCATGTCCCACTTGTCAGGGAAAACGTTTAAAGAAAGAATCGCTCTATTTCAAAATAGGGGATATGAGTATTGCCGACCTAACCGAATTGGACATTTCGGATTTAACACAATGGATTGATCAGTGCCCGGAATATTTGGATGCCCGCAAGCAGAAAATTGCGGTTGAAATATTGAAGGAGATTCAAAGCAGATTGAGTTTCTTGTGTGATGTGGGAATTCAGTACTTGTCATTGAGCCGTTCAGCGAAAAGTCTTTCCGGGGGAGAAGCCCAGCGTATTCGGTTAGCTACCCAAATCGGCTCACAATTAGTGAATGTGTTATATATTTTGGATGAACCGAGCATTGGCTTACACCATCGTGATAATCATCGTTTGATAGAATCTTTAAAGAAGTTGAGAGATGCCGGAAATTCGGTTATTGTGGTGGAACACGATGAAGATATGATGCAGGCAGCAGATTTTATCGTGGATATCGGTCCCGGAGCAGGCGAACATGGCGGTAAAATTATGGCAGTGGGAAACTACGAAGATATTGTACGTTCCGATTCCTTAACCGCCGATTATTTAAGCGGCAGAAAAACGATTGCTATTCCTAATGAACGAAGAGAAGGAAACGGACAAAAGCTTGTTTTGAAAGGAGCGGTCGGCAATAATCTGAAAAATATCACGGTCTCCTTTCCTTTAGGAACGTTAATCTGTATTACCGGTGTTTCAGGAAGCGGAAAATCAACACTCATCAATGAAACCTTATATCCTATTCTAAATCATCATTTTTATCGGGCAGAAAAGAAACCTTTGCCATATAGTAAAATTAGCGGTTTGTCTCATATCGATAAAGTAATCAATATCGACCAACAGCCGATCGGCAAAACTCCTCGTTCCAATCCGGCTACCTATATCGGACTTTTTGATGATATTCGCCAACTCTTTGCAGGACTCCCCGAAGCCAAAATCCGTGGTTACAAGCCGGGGAGATTTTCGTTTAATGTGAAAGGCGGCCGCTGTGAAGATTGTAGAGGAGGCGGAATGAAAAATGTGGAAATGAATTTCTTGCCCGATGTGTACGTTACCTGTGAGACTTGTAACGGAAAAAGATATAATCAGGAAACTCTTGAAATACGCTACAAGGGGAAATCTATTAACGATGTTCTGAATATGACCATCGATACGGCATTGCTCTTTTTTGAAAATATCCCTTCCATTGTGCAAAAGTTAAAAGCCGTCTCAGATGTCGGTTTGGGGTATGTGCGGCTGGGACAAGCATCGACTACGCTCTCCGGCGGCGAAGCCCAACGCGTGAAGTTAGCGGCAGAATTATCCAAAAAAGAAACCGGCAATACGTTCTATATTCTTGATGAACCTACTACCGGTCTACATTTTCACGATATCGCTATTCTCTTGGAAGTACTTGATAAATTAGTGAAGCGAGGCAATACGGTTTTGGTTATTGAACACAATATGGACGTCATTAAAATGGCTGATTATATTATTGATCTTGGCCCCGAAGGTGGAAAACAGGGAGGAGAAGTGGTGGCCGTCGGTACACCCGAAGAGATCGTTAAAAAGAATAAAGGATATACCGCAATGTATCTGAAAAAATATATTCAATAATAAAATTTACAAGATTATGAAAAAACAAAAAATGTTATCCGCCCTCTTTTTTCTTTTGCTTGCAGGATTACTTTTTTCCTGTAAAGAACCGGAAACGGAAGATCCCGAAACGGGAAAGTTGAAAGTGCAGTTTTCTTTTATGGTAGATGATGAAACTTTAATTATAGACACGATGGCATACGTGAATGCCGCCGGAAATCACTATGAAGTGAATGAAGTTAAGTTTTTTATTTCGGATGTTTATCTCCATAAAGCAAATGGTGACAGTATTAAAGTGAAACACAATAATTCGGTGCATTACGTCGATTATGATATTCCGACAACTCTTTTATGGTCAATTAACGATGAGATTCCTCAGGGTTCGTACAGTGCGATTTCATTTACTTTCGGAATTTCCCCGGATAAGAATATCTCCAACGCTTATGTGAACCCACCGGAAAGTACTATGGCATGGCCGGCGGTTTTGGGCGGCGGATACCATTATATGATGATTAACGGAAAATGGCAAACAGACACCATCAACTCTGTGTTCCATTTCCATACCGGAATCGGCCAAATTAGAGAAGGCGAAACAATTACCGGTTTTGTACACAACAACTTTAACGTTCAAGTTCCAAATTCAGGATTTGTTATCTCCGAAACGCCTGTACTACTCAATCTGTCTATGAATATTAATAATTGGTTCACCTCTCCAAATGATTATGATTTTAATTATTGGGGCGGTGGAATTATGCAAAATCAAGACGCACAAGTAGTGATTCGTGAAAACGGTTGGAATGTTTTTTCAATAAAAAATTGAAAAAAAAATAAATCCTATTGATTGTATTATAAAAAAGTGTATTTTTGCACTCCGAAAATAAAAGATTTATAGAAATGAAAAAAGATATCCACCCGAAAGAATACAGAACTGTAGTTTTTAAAGATATGTCTAACGAAGAGGCCTTTTTGACCAAATCAACCATTAAGACAAAAGATACGATTGTATGGGAAGACGGAAAAGAATATCCGTTGGTGAAACTGGAAATTTCCAACACCTCTCATCCTTTCTTTACCGGAAAGATGAAATTGGTTGATACCGCAGGTCGTGTGGATAAGTTCCGGAGCAAGTATAATAAATATTTGGAAAAGAAAAATTAATACCAAAGATATTTTTGTATTTTTGCTGAGGCTCTTTATGAAAAGTGCCTCAGTTTTTTTTTGAAAAAAAATCTTTATGAATGTAATCCTTTTTGATCCTCCGTCCGGAAATCGGTTATTGCCGTTTACATTGACACGCCCTGTTGCCGATATACGAATTGGCATTTTAACTATCCGTGAAAAGTGGGAGCGTTTGCTTCAATGTCACACCTCATCTATAACCCGGGATTATCTGTGTGAGAAATTTCCCATGGTCATTGCAGAGGATAATCTGTTGATTTCCGGCTCCGTATTGCCAGACAGACCGTTGGCAGAACGGCTACTGCGCTTGGATTCGGGGGAAGCACTCTTTGATTCGGAAGGACTCTTGGCCGTGAGATTGAATCGGAATGATTTGTTGCAATTTCCCAAATTGGAACATGTAGAGAAAATTAAGTGTGCCTATGTCGCGAAATTACAACATAATTGGGATATTTTTCAAAAAAATGATACCGAATTACGCAAGGATTTTGACTTAGTGACGGCTAATCGGAAAAGTATGCCCTTAAGTCCAACCAATCAATTGATAGGTCCCGAAAGTGCACTTTTTATTGAAGAGGGAGCTGTAGTTGAAGGAGCAATCCTGAATTGTCAAACCGGTCCGATTTATATCGCGGCAGAAGCAGAAGTGATGGAAGGCACGATGATCCGGGGCCCGTTTTCGTTAGGGGAACATTCACAAATTAAGATGGGGGCTAAAATTTACGGTCCTACCACCATTGGCCAGTATTGTAAGGTCGGGGGGGAACTCAATAATGTAATCTTTTTTGAATATTCGAATAAAGCACATGACGGCTTTATGGGAAATTCTGTAGTGGGCGCATGGTGTAACTTCGGCGCAGATACCAACACCTCGAATTTGAAGAATAATTACGGGGAAATTAAAGTTATCGATTACGAAACGGGTATTTCTGTGAACTCCGGAACACAGTTTTGTGGTCTTTTTATGGGGGATCATTCCAAATGTGGTATTAATAGTATGTTTAATAGTGGCACTATGGTCGGCGTGGGTTGTAATATGTTTGGTACCGGTTACATTCGCGGATTGATTCCTTCATTTTCCTACGGAGGACCGCAAGAAGGTTTCGAGGTCTATCGGCTGGATAAAGCAATTGAAGCGGCAACGCGGGTGTATGAACGAAGAGGTAAGATTTTCGATAAAATGGAAGAATCCATTATGACTGCTATTTTCCGTCAATCACATCCATCTCTTTTTTCTGAAAAAGAGTAATAATATCACGACCACAAGCAAACAAAGTCCCAAAAGAATCCAAAAAGCACCTTGTTGGTCGGCAATGGGTAAAAATACATTCATTCCGTAAAGACCGGTAATAAAGGTCAGCGGCAGCACAATGGTTGAGATGATGGTAAGTACACGCATAATCTCATTCGTTTTGTTTGCCTGTAAAGAGTCAAATGTATTGGAGAGTCCCGCAACCAATTCACCGTAATCTTCAACCATATCCCACATCTTTTGGTAAAAGTCGAGAATATTGCCCCAATATTCTTCCATATCTTCGGCAAACCCTTTTACTTCGCCGGATTCAAACTTGTGGAACAGCCGGAGTTGCGGTCTGAAAATAGTATTGATGTGAATGATATTCTTTCTGAAACGAGAAATCTGTTCAATAATTTTTTCCGATTTTGTAGTGAACAATTCTCTATTAATAATGTCAATTTCGCTGCCAAGGCGTTCAATCAGCAAAAAGGTCTCTTTCATCATTCGATAGAGCACTTTATATAAAATAGCATCGCTGCTGCCCGGCAACTCATCTTCTTCGACCTCCTCGGGATTGAGTTTGGTCAGATTAAACAGATCTTGAACCACATAATGCGAGTTTCCCACTGTAATAAGAAAATTTTGGCCCCAAAAAATCTTTGTTTCTTCGGTTTTCACCATATTGGTGCGTTTGTCCATAAGAGGAAAATGAAGCACCAAGAAGAAATAATCATCATAGATGTCAATTTTAGGTCTCTGAACAAAACTGGAACAGTCATCAATATCTAAGGGATGAAAGTGAAAGTTATCTCTTAAAAAGTCTAAATCCTCGACCGTTGGATTTGTAATATGGTGCCATTTCAGCATCCCGAAATTTATGGTATCAACCACGATAACCTCCTTTCCTTTTACGGGTAAAACTAAATTCTACATTCCGGTATTGATATTATTTTTGCGTGCAAAGGTACGCAAAAAATAATGATTGTGTACTTTTTCGATTTATTTTTTCAAAAAATCGTGATGCTGCACCGTCAATTTGGGAAATATCGGTTCTTTATCGCGAATAGCTTTGTAGAGTTTGATAAGTTTTTGAAGATAGAAGCGGCGTGAGAAGCAAAGCATCGGGTAACTGTAGCGGGTAGCTCCGAAGCCTTGGTAAAAACGAGCAATATTTTGATTCATAGAACCATCAAAATCAAGGATTACTGGTTGTTTTTGTTCTCTTTTCAGATATTCGCTGATTAAGAAAAACATCGCTTTCTTTTGTGATTTTTTGTTATCCCGACCGGAAAACCAAAACCAACGCCGATCATAATCTTTCAAGAAACAGGCCCCTGCAAGAAGTCGTCCGTCAATATCTTGTACCCCAATCAATTCAAGAAATTGATGTTGTAAGGCATATTCGGCAATTTTCAAAAAAAGACGATAATCTCTTTTTTTAATTTTAATGGTTTTACTCATTCCTCGGTTGTGTTGAAAAAGATCTACAATTTCATCTAACGTAATGTCAGATGTAATCCGTAAATTGTACTTTTCTGCCGATTTGATATTTCGTTTTGTATTTTCGCTGAAATTAGAGTAAAGTGTATCATATTCCGCACGCAAATCCAATTGATGAGAAATCAACTGAATGGACTCTTCCTCTATCAATAAAGGTGGATTATGCTGGTTGAGGTGTAAATCTATTTGTTTGTATTGCAGCGGAATGGCTTCTATAAATTCTTTGACGAGAGTTGGGGTAACAGGATGTACAGAGAAGATGCCGAGTCTTGAAAACTGAAAAGGAGTAAATACGTATTTAATCGACAATTTGATACGAGTCGGCAAGGGCATCACATATTCGTAATCTCCCGCAATCAGGGCACACCACTCCGGAGAGGCATCGGTCAGGAAGTCATAATCTGCAAAGATGGTAGGATAAGAGGACTGTCGGATACAGTTATCCCACTTTTTTTTATCAATCTCGCTGTATTTTAAAAAAATGATCGTCATATCGTCAACAAACAAGGGTTATAATGAGGTTAAAAGCATTACGGAGAACAACTTTTTTACAAAAATAGAAAAAAAAACTACTCTTCCAAATAAAAAGTATTCGCAGTCGGAAATTCTTTTAATTTTTTATTAAGGGGTGTCGGCCGTTGGCCATCGGTTTCCGGCTCCAAATTCGCAGCCGGAAGGTGTTAAAAATCACCGCAAAGACGCTAAGCCGCTAAGATTTTGCCATTCCTGCGTGAGGTCGTAGGTGGAAAGCCCGCAAAGACGGGAGGCGATGTGGACGCTGCTGCAAAAGAGCGACCGAAGGAAGCTCCTTTTGCAGCTTTGCGGCCACACGACTACCGGCTGCGGACTTGGAGCCGAAGACCGGCGGCGAAGCCGACACGCCCTAAAAATATTATAAAAATAATCCCTATTTTCATTTTAAATCATAAGAATATGTCCTAATGTTACTTAATATTTTTTGTATTTTTGCATGATTATAATTAATACACTAATTTTATGACAACTAAGAAATTTTCGAGGCATACCATCACTACAGCACTTCCTTATGCCAATGGACCGGTTCATATCGGACACCTCGCCGGCGTTTATATTCCTGCGGATATCTATGTTCGTTATCTTCGTTCTATCGGGGAAGAGGTTTTATTTATCGGGGGTTCTGATGAACACGGAGTTCCGATTACGATTAAAGCCAAAAATGAACAGACAACTCCTCAGGCGATTGTGGATAGATACCATCACATAATTAAAGAATCTTTCAAAGATTTAGGCATTTCTTTTGATGTTTATTCCAGAACGACGAATCCAACTCATCATGAAACCGCTTCCGAATTTTTTACTACGTTGAATAATCAGGGAAAGTTGATTAAAAAGACTACATTGCAATATTATGATGAAGAGGCTCATCAATTTTTGGCGGATCGCTATATTACCGGAACATGTCCTTTTTGTCATAATGAAAAAGCTTACGGGGATCAGTGTGAAGCGTGCGGAACCAGCTTGAATGCGACCGATTTGATCAATCCGCGCTCGGCGTTGAGCGGAAATGTGCCTGTGCAAAAGGAGACTCAACATTGGTATTTGCCATTAGACGCATACGAACCGTGGTTGAAAGAGTGGATTTTGGAAGGACATAAAGAGGATTGGAAAAGCAATGTGTATGGTCAGTGCAAATCGTGGATTGAACAGGGATTGCATCCCCGTGCAGTCACTCGCGATTTGGATTGGGGCGTAAAAGTTCCCTTGCCCGAAGCCAAAGACAAAGTACTTTATGTTTGGTTTGACGCTCCGATAGGATATATTTCTGCCACGAAAGAGTGGGCCGCCGCCAACGGTCAAGATTGGGAAAAGTGGTGGAAAGCGGAAGATTCACACTTGGTGCACTTTATCGGAAAAGACAATATCGTTTTCCATTGCATTATCTTTCCGGTGATGCTCAAAGCGGAAGGTAGCTATATTCTACCCGAGAATGTGCCGGCCAATGAGTTTCTGAATCTGGAAAATGATAAAATCTCCACCTCTCGTAATTGGGCGGTGTGGCTCCACGAATATCTGGAAACCTTTATAAACCAACAGGATGTCCTAAGATACACCTTAACCACCATTGCTCCGGAAACCAAAGATTCGGACTTTACCTGGGCTGATTTTCAATCGAAAAACAACAACGAGTTGCTTGCCATTTTTGGCAATTTCGTCAATAGGACCGTTGTGTTGACGCATAAATATTACGGCGGCATTATTCCCGAAGCGGGCGTTTTGGGCGGCTATGAAAAAGAAATTGTGGCTAAAATTGCCGAATTCCCGCGCATCATCGGAGAATCCATCGAAAAGTACCGATTCAGGGAAGCACTTGCCGAGTTGATGAATTTAGCAAGATTGGGAAATAAATACCTGACGGACAAGGAGCCATGGAAAAAACAGAAAGAGTCGCCCGAAGAGGTGAAGACCATTTTACATCTCTCACTTCAAATTTGTGCCGCTCTTTCGGTCCTTTGTGAACCATTTTTGCCATTTACCTCCAAGAAGTTGCAGAATATGCTCCAGATAAATGTTCATGAATGGAACAAAGGGGGCGATAGTATGCTTTTGACGGCCGGACAAAAAATCGGAGAACCGGCATATCTTTTTGAGAAAATTGAAGATTCCGTCATCGAAGAGCAAGTACAAAAACTACAAGCCACGAAAAAAGAAAATGAACTGAAAGAAATTTCGGCTCCGGAGGGAAAAGAAGATGTGAGCTACGATGATTTTTCAAAGATGGATTTGCGAATTTGCACGGTGTTGGCAGCCGAAAAGGTCGCCAAGACTAAAAAACTGCTCAAGTTGAAGGTCAATACGGGAATAGATACCCGGGAAATCGTATCCGGCATTGCGGAATATTATGAACCTGAAGCGCTGGTGGGCAAACAGGTATTGATGCTGATTAATTTGGCCGCTAAAGAGATTAAAGGAATTCCGTCGCATGGCATGGTGTTGATGGCAGAAGACTCCTCCGGCGCACTGGTATTGGTAGAACCACAGCAACAAGTAGCCGCGGGGAGTATTGTTAAGTAATTTATTATTAGAATTATACGTATATTATGAAAAAAATCTTGTTATGGAGTTTATTGATTGTGTTTCCGTTCTTTGTTTTCGGTGCACAAGTTACTGAAATCGAAGCACGGAAGGCAGCTAAGAGTTTCCTAACCTTAAAAACCGGAGTTACCGAAACTGAAGATTTAATGCTTGTTGAAGCAAAACAATCGGGCAATTACATCGTCTATTATCGTTTTGAATTGCCCAAGAAAGGGTTTATCCTCATTTCGGGATCTACGCTGACGGATCCGATTTTGGGTTATTCCCTGGAACACAACTTTGCAATCAATTCGTCGGTTCAGTACCTGTTGAATCGTTATGAGCAAGAAATTGTGGCCGTAGAAAAAAGCGGACGTGCTGCAGATGCAGCTGTTGCGACATATTGGGAAAGTCTTATAATCGGCGAAGTACTTGACCGCCCCCGAACGGGAGAGGAAGGTGTTGGCCCGCTACTGACCACCCTTTGGAATCAGGATCTTTATTACAACACCTATTGTCCCTGGGACGTATATGCGGGTCCTTACTACGATTATCGAGTTCCGAACGGATGTGTCGCGCTGGCAATGGCGATGATTATGAACTATTATCAATATCCTACGAGCGGCACCCGCGGTGTTTCATACATTCCTCCGGGTTATCCAAGACAAACCGTTCAATTTAGCCAACATAGCTATCATTATCCGGCCATGTATGACCAGCCCTACTTTTACGACAATGAGATTGCCAAGTTGGTATACCATTGCGGCGTAGCGGTAAAGATGCATTATGATTACTCGGGCTCCGGGGCAACGGAAATGGAAGCATGCACACAGTTTGTGAATGTATTTAAATACAACAGCGGAGCCTATATTACCGGTCCGGGCATGTTTGACGATTGGGGAGTTGCGCTGAAACAACAATTGGATTCGCGTTATCCGCTTTTCTATACCGCTGCCAATACCCAAGGCGGACACGCTTTTGTAATAGACGGCTATGATGAAAACATGTTATTTCATGTGAATTGGGGATGGGGTGGCAGTGCGAACGGCTACTTCCAAATTACCAATTTAGATCCTTACGGCTCGGGGATGTCTTACAATTCAGGAGAAAATGCACTCTTTAATCTGTATCCGAATTCCAATTTTCCGGCACAATGCTCAGGACATCAAACTCTGACCGCCTCCTTCGGAAATATTACCAATAAATCGGCCAATCAACTATATGCTGCCAATTCGGATTGCTCATGGATGATTGCCGTGAAAGATGCCACAGATTATATATTTGAGTTTTCGAGATTAGACACGGAAAAAGATCAAGATTTTATTACCATATACAATGGTCCGACAACCGCTTCGGGTGTCGCAGGAACTTTTTCAGGCGATTCTATTCCTTCAGATGTTATGGTAAGTGGGGTAGATAGTGTACTCGTAACCTTTACTTCCAATGCTACAATACAAGGAAGAGGATTTGCTATACGCTATCGTACTGTTTTGGACGATCGTTTTTGCAGCGGCACCGTAACCAAAACATCGGCACAGGGGAATATCAGCGACAATAGTCAGGAGGAGAACTATAAAAGCGAAACCAAATGTACCTGGTTGATACAGCCATCCTATGCCGGAAGTTTCAGTTGTTCATTTTCTCAATTTGATTTGAAAGCGGGTGATTTTGTGGATATTTATAATAATACGACAAATCCTGCTACTTTTGTAAACAGATTTGATATTTATAATCTTCCCGACGGAGCGAAGAACTATTCTTTCTCGAAGATGAAGGTGGTTTTTGTGGCAGATAACTGGATGAACGGAGGGGGCTTTACCATGAACTGGGCAGCGACTATTGTGGGTATCGAAGAATTCTCCGGGATTAAAAAACTCCAACTGTACCCGAATCCTGCTTCCGACTATGTAAATATCTCTTTCACTACAGAAAATGCAGAACGTGTTACTTGTGTGATTACAGACTATACAGGGAAAGTGGTTTTCGAACAATCATTGGTTCCTCAAGAAAATCAAGTTACCGAAAAAATAAATTTACCGGAACTGGCCAAAGGACTTTATTTGCTTGAATTGAGAACCGCTTCCGGTAAAACCGTTCGTAAATTAATGATTGACTAACAACATTTTAAGATTTTTGCGTGTCTTGTATTTTGACAATTTCTATTAATGATTTTACAGATAAAACATCTTATTCATTCCATTCTTAATCAGCGATGTTTGATTAAAGCGTCAGGATGTTTTATTTGTTTGATACTGTTCATTTCCGGGGAGATCCGGGCACATAATCGAGACACTTTGTCTGCCGAGCGGATTGAGTTTATTGAAAACCGCAATCAGTGGCCTTCTCAAGTGCTTTTTAAAGCGCCCTTGAGTTCTGGAGCCTTTTTTGCAGAGAAAAATCGGATTACTTACGTTTTTTTAAATCCCAAACAATTAGATGATTTTCATCGTGTTAAAAAGGACATGACGCAAACTCACTCGGGCATGATTGATGCAAGTGCTTACCATGTCAATTTTGTGGGCGCGCGGGAAGATGTTTCGGTTATCGGAGAGGATATTCTTTCTTCGTATAACAACTATTATATTGGCAATGACCCCTCGCGTTGGGCGTCTGAAGTACACAAATACGGCACACTTCGCTACCGTGAACTTTACAACGGCATTGACCTTCTTTTTGCACAGCATGACCACTATTTTAAATACGAATTCATGGTGCAACCCGGTGCAAATCCGAACCAAATAACGATGGAATATGAAGGAGTCAAAGGATTATCGCTTTCCAAAGGGAATTTGATTGTACGCACCGACAACGGACAAATCATTGAATTAAAACCATTCGCTTTTCAATTGGATAACCACGGAGATACGCTCGTGGTCGAATGCAACTATCGTTTAGAGAAACAGAAACTCTCTTTTTCTATAGAAACCTATGATCCGACACGCATTTTGGTTATAGACCCTGTTCTGATCTTTTCTTCTTATTCCGGCTCAACCGCCGACAATTGGGGGTATTCGGCCACCTATGATGCTCACGGCAATGCTTATTCGGGAGGAAATGCTTTCAATATAGGATATCCGACAACTACCGGGGCGTATCAGGTCAACTTCGGGGGAGCAAGTTGCGACATCGCCATTTCGAAGTTCGATGCTACAGGCTCTTTTCTTCACTACTCTACTTATCTAGGGGGTAGCGGCACCGAAATTCCCCATAGCTTAATTGTCAATAGTAATGACGAGTTAATTATTCTTGGAAGTACAAGTTCTACAGATTACCCGGTTACGGCAGGAACATATGATACAGCCTTTAATGGCGGCAGTTATTATTTACTGACTTCCGTATTGCGCTATAATAGCGGATCCGACATTGTATTGACCAAGTTTAACAGCACCGGAACCGCGCTGTTGGGCTCTACTTACCTCGGAGGTACGGGTAATGACGGCCTCAATACGATAGCTGCATTGAAGAAAAATTATGCCGATGAGGTGCGTGGGGAGGTGATGATTGATGGGGATAACAATATATACATTGTCAGCTCCACGCAATCAGTGGATTTTCCGGTTACCACCGGAGTCTTCCAACCACAACATAACGGAGGTGTTCAAGATGCTTGTATTGTTAAGATGAATCATAACTTAACCAATGTGATATGGAGTACTTACTTAGGTGGTTCAGGCGATGATGCCGCATATAGTATGGTGTTGGCCTCGGATCGTTCTATTTTTCTGTGCGGCGGCACTAACTCCCTCGATTTTGCAACATCACCGGGCGCCATTCAAACTACTTACGGCGGCGGAGTTGCCGATGGCTATGTGGCTCATATTCACGCTAACGGGAATCAGTTGGTTCACGCTTCTTATATAGGAAAAGCAGGATATGATCAAGCGTATTTAATAAAAAATGATCGATATAATAACCCACATCTTTTTGGGCAAACTGAGACTACCGGGATGAGTTGGGTACACAATGCAGGATGGTTCGTGCCGGGAGGGGGACAATTTCTTACCAAACTCACCCCGACATTGGATTCTCTCATCTGGTCAACTGCATTCGGACGAGGATTGGGCGGTATTGACATCTCCCCAACAGCTCTATTGGTCGATTTGTGTAATAATATTTATATGTCAGGGTGGGGGAGTCCGCTGCTCAACGCCGGACAAGGAGGTACGGCAGGATTACCCATTACCGCAGATGCTTTTCAAAATACAACCGATAATAACGATTACTATTTTATCTGTATCAGCGATGATGCTTCTTCATTGGTTTATGCCAGCTACTTCGGAAGTCCCAATGCTTTTGAACATGTAGATGGCGGTACCAGCCGATTCGACAACAAGGGACGCATTTATCAAGCCGTCTGTGCCGGTTGCGGCGGATACGACGACTTTCCTACAACGCCAGGCGCCTGGTCACAAAACAATGGAAGTACCAATTGCAATATTGGGGTCATCAAGTTCGACTTCAACCTTCCTGCCGTGGTGGCGGATTTTAATATTCCAAATACGGTGTGTGCCCCAATTACGGTAACATTTAACAATACCTCTCAAAGCATTAGCCCCAATACGGAATATTATTGGGATTTCGGAGATGGAACGACCTCAACACTTGAATTTCCTAATCATACTTATACTACCTCGGGAACCTATCTTATTACACTGATCGTTCAGGATATCGGCAGTTGCAACTTTGCGGATACCACTATGCGTAGACTTGTCGTGTTGGCCAACTCAAACCGAGTTTTAGATACCTTGGGAATCTGCTCGGGTGACTTTGTGCAAATCGGAATTCCTCCTGCAGGTGATAATCAGGTAACTTATCAATGGACACCTTCAACAGGATTGAGTAATCCCAATATTTCAAATCCTATTGCTTCGCCCACTATCACCACCCAATATACACTCTATTTATCCAACCAAATTTGTGTCGATACCCTTAGTCAACGCATTGAAGTGGAAAACCTTCTTGTGAATGCAGGGAATAATGATACCATCTGTACCGGTGATTCCTATCAACTGAATCCAACCTATTCGGTTTCTGCATCCCGTTTTTATTGGTCACTCTCTCCCGATTTTGCCCATTGTATCAATTCTAATTTTTCACAACCCCGATTCACCGTTTTTCCGACTCAAACCACAACTTACTATTTAAAAGTGACCGGTCTTTACTGCGAGTCTATTGATAGTGTTACCATTACCGTGATTCCCTATTCTGTGACAGCACCGGCTTCCTATACGATTTGCTACGGAGATACTGTGCAAATATCAGTCCAAGTGAGTCCGCCCGGATTTCATACGTACAATTGGAGCCCTACACAAACGATTATCGGAAGTCATCAAGTTGCTGCACCATTTGTTAATCCGACTACTAATACCGTATATACCGCAACGGTTGTAAATCAATTCGGCTGTATCGCAACCGCGACGGTAACCGTGATCCTAAAACAATTGGAAGCCGAAGTGACCACAACAAATGTGACTTGCTATCAAGGAAATGACGGGCATATTTCAGTGGTACCCACAGGAGGTGTAGATCCATACTTTTTTGCATGGTCGAACGGAGGAAATACTGCGCAAATCGGTTATTTGACCGCCGATACCTATTCTGTATTGGTTACAGATGCACTCGGATGTAAGATGTTAGCAACGTTTACCATTCAAGAACCACCACCCATCAACGTGAACCTTGTAAGCGCCACTCCTGTAGTCTGCGACCAAATTTGCAATGGAAATCTTACCGTTGCAGCAACAGGTGGAACCGGAGCAATCTCTTATTATTGGCTTCATAACCAGCAAGGGGCCCTTGCCGATAGTCTCTGTGCCGGACTCTATACCGTAATCGTTGCCGATGAGCATCAATGTACGGCAACAGCCTCTTTTCAAGTACCGGATACTTCTGACAATACAATTAATATAAATGTCATTTCCCCGCTCTGTTTCGGTGATTGTACAGGCGAAGTGGCGCTGACTTTAGATTTTAATATGCCTTATTCCATTTTGTGGAATACCGGAGATACTTTGCCTCAATTGGATAGTTTGTGTACAGGACAATATCATGCTTTTATCAATGAAACTTCTGGATGTGTATATAATATTTATGCACACGTTCCGGAATTACCGCCCTTGCAGTTTACCAATATCTATACCCTATTGCCTTCATGCAACGGCGATGCAGACGGCTCCATAAGAATTAACACAACCGGCGGAACAGCTCCCTACTCCTATTTTATTAATGAAGTTCCCTGCGGAAATGAAATACAAAACTTGTCCTCAGGAACCTATTTACTTACGGTTATCGATGCCAATGATTGCCGCGTAGATACCAATTTAGTGCTCACGGAACCGAATCCTATTATCGTAACCGAACAACACCAACAGCCCCCTTGTCCACAAGTGTGCAATGGGACGATTTCTCTTAACGTTACCGGTGGAACGCCTCCCTATCGGTATGATTGGAGTAACGGAAATACGCTTTCTTACGGCGAGAGCCTGTGTATCGGCACCTATACCATAGAGGTGAATGATGTAATGGGGTGCAGAACTTCGATTATAGTTACTCTTAGCGATTCTTCTCTTTTTCCGGTTCCGATTCAGGCATGGAGCGATGAGGATACCATTTATGAAGGCGCAAGTACCGTCATTCATGCTACGGATCTGGACGGATTCATCTATCAGTGGCAACCCCCGACCGGACTCGCTACGCCTACGCAACCTAATAGTGTTGCCACCCCTCCGAACACCATCACATACGTCATCTTGGTGCGGGATATGTACGGTTGCGAAAAAAGAGATACCCTTCGTATTCATATTAAAGAGGTAATTTGCGATGAGCCCTATATTTTTATACCCAATGCCTTTTCGCCGAACGGAGATGGAATTAATGATATGTTGTTTGTACGCGGAGATTTTATTACCGAGTGTCTCCTGAGGATTTATGATCGCTGGGGAGAAAAGGTCTTCGAAACAACCTCAACGGATAAAGGCTGGGACGGGACTTTCAAAGAAAAAGATTGCCAGCAGGGCGTGTACGATTACTATCTTGAGGTGTGGTGCCTCGGAGAAAAACAATTCTTCAAAAAAGGGAATGTAACACTTTTGCGATAAAAAAAATCCCTATAAGTAGTATATCTAATAATATTTTTTATTATTAGTATTTGGGCGTGCCGGCTTTGCCGTAGTCCTCCGGATTCACGCGCGGGAATCGCAACGGGATTGGGTTATTCCCATTTTTTTTACAAAAGTTTTATCGGACAACAATGATTATTAATTATTGTTGTCCGGTAAAAAATAAAAACCATCAAAAACCAATCAAAATCCCTTGATAATCAAGTATACAATTTTGTTTTTGAAAAAGTAAGCCCCCTAATCAAAAAGAGTTAGCTCTGGCAGTTACAATATAATCCGCTACGAAGCCCGCGCGCAGGCCCGGCAAAAAGCAGAGGCGGCGGTGCTGTGAATGACAAGCAGCTTAGCGGTTCTTGCAATACCGCTTGTCGTTTGCATTTCCTCTTACGCAAGTAGGAGGAAATGCCGTGTTTTGTTAGAACCGCTTAGCTGCTTGGCAGAGCGGGCGGCATTCTTTTTGCCTTGATTTTTTGGTACTTTTGTATCAAGACAAAAGTACGAAAGAAAAGAAGTAAATTTAGATATTATTATTTTTTTGGTACTTATTTTCCATGACAACAATAATTTCTGTTCTTTTAATGCATATAAATATTTATCTAAAAGGCTGCTCAAAAACCGTTGAGCAGCCGAGAGTGAAGTTTTTATCTATAACTTTGTGTTTCCCAAAAATTAATCTGCTAAATTGAATGCTTTTTTAACTTCTGCATAATTTTTGAAATCAACGTTGGTGCTGTTCTTTAATTTGGAAGATTCAATGGTTACCACTTTAAATGTGCAATCTCCCGGATTATATGATGCTCCGTCGTCATCAAAGAAATTGAAGTTAATATACCCCGTCTCATAGTCAAATAATTTGTGACGAATCCATAGATCTTGGCCTGCAGATTCAGTGATAGGCATTTGAACATAATTTCCGTAATTCTGTTCATAATAACAGAATACAGCACCGGAATTTACGATATCCGAAGTAATAATAGGTGCCGATTTTGAGGCGTAATAACCATATTCATCCCCCGACCATTCCCAACTATAAACGGTAATTTTCATACTTTTTACCGCACTGTGGGGGGCAGTCGTTTCGTGTTCGGTGAGTTTATCTTCAAGTTCTTTCGTACAAGAAGTAAATGTGAACACTCCGATTGCCAATAAAGCAAGCCCTATAATTTTTGAAATTTTCATAATAACATAGATATATAATGATGCCTACTCCTTTTTTAGGTTGTTTTTCGGCTTATTCCAACCTACTTCTTAGAAAGATAGTTTCCTAAAATTCCCATTTAATATTCTTCAGAACTCCTATATTCAGTTTTACATTTTATTACATATTGACCTCCATATCCATCAATATATTGTTCGTCATAGTCGCTGCATTTTTGTCCACGCTCTGCAGCAAAGATCTCAGAATAGTATGCAGTCCCAGTTCCATCATAAGTTAGGGCTTTTTCGCATACACAAGTTTTCGTGCAAGAAGAGAAAACTAACATTCCTATGCCAATAAACAATAGTATGGTCATAATTTTAAACATTTTTTTCATCTTTTAAAATTTTAATTACTATATAGTTTATTTTATTTCTACATCACTCGAATTATTCTTTGTAGGGAAAGTCCTGGTATAAATATAATTGGCATCTACATTGATGGTCCATGTGTATTCGCTGGGATAGAGTACATAGCCGCTTTGTTGCAACACGCGTACGTTGTATGAATGCCATGCATTCACTTCATTAATTTCATAAGAGTTGCCATAAATGGTGCCATAATTGACTCCATTTATATAAAGAGTATAAGGATTATCGGATTCGCTTACAATTTTGATTTCACCTGTTGTAACCGAAGGAATATTTTCTGTTGTGGTAGTCCCTGAAGATATGTATCCATAAAATTCATCTATAAAAGGATATTGATAGTAACCTGAAGATTGTTCAATCTTGATGATGTAGGAACCGGGATCATCTGAGTAGGTATAATAACTTCCACCAGAGATAGTGGTTTTATAAGCTCCGTCAACGTAGAGTTTAAATGGATAACTACAAATATTGTTTATCTTTAAAGTCCCCGTTGTAGTACCATCACCACCACCACCACCATCACCACTACCATTGGGTGCATAGTAACAATTTTCATCGTAACCGACGATATCGTATCCTGACTTAGGAGTTAAGTCACAATCTTTCTTACAACTGGAAAAGGATATTCCCAGTAACGCTACCATTAAAAAAATCATTGTTTTTTTCATGTCTTAATTTTTTGGTTTCTAAAAGGTTTATTCTTTATTTTGTTTTTTAAAATTTTAAAGTCAATCCTACACCACTTTGGGTAAGTCCGAAATCTAAAGTAGGGGTGTATGATGTCTTCATTTTTTCCGAATAGTACTCTTCATACATATTTTCTGCTGTTTTTTTTACGCGTCCGCCGACAGCTCTAAGGGGGATACTTGTAATGGTCAGTACTTGCCCGACACCGAGTAATGTTCCTCCCGGGATGAAAAACCAAAATCCTATATCCTCAAGCCCCACTGCCCATAAAATTCCACCTGTAGTAGTTACGGCTGCCCCTGCAATACTCAATCCCAAGCCTGCTCTAAATAAACCAGAACCTGTGTTTCCTAGATTTTGTCCATGATGAAATTTTTCATAAACCTCCTGAATGCCCATATTTAAAAGATAATCTTCCTTTTCATCGTCGCTTAGCAACATCAACTCATTGTATGTTTTTAAAGGGGGTGTAGTTAGTGCTTTTTCGGGTTCAATCGGAGCAAAAGTTTCCACTTTTCCATTTTGGTAAACAATCGTTTGAATATCAGATTTTTTTAAAGTATAGGAAGGTCCATCAAGATTATCAAAATCTTTATATTTAATGTCAAATTCATTAATTTCCAGTACTTTTGCTTTAATACTTTTTGAATCTTTGGTTAAAATGATGTCTTGCGTTACGGCATGGTTTATTATCATCATGCTCATAATGAAAAGAATAATAACTCTTGCACAATTTTTCATGATTATTTTTTTTGGTTAATACTAAAATTTTTTATTTAAAAAATAAATATAATAATATGGATTTTTATTGATAGATTATGCTTCTATTTGGCCTCTTTTGCTCCCATATTTAGAGCTTGTCTGCGAATTTTCATAGCCAATTCACTTGATGACCTCCCATTGAGTGCTGCACTGATGGTTTGCCGGCTTACTTTAATTTCCATTCTTTTATAGAGCTCTTCCAACTCTTTTATCTTTCCGTATTCATTGAAAACAATGCGGTGTAAAATTTTTTTCATTATCTCGATTTTTTTGTTTACTTTTATCGGCTTTTTTACATTGTAAAAATGTTTTGCGCACAAATATAAATAAAAATATGAATAAATAAATTAAATAATGAATTTTTTTTAAAAAAACTTCATTATTTAGTTAAAATAATAGACTATGAATGGGAAATTATTACGAAAAAAAATAGAAGAATGCAATATCTCATTGAGAGAATTGGCAAGAAAATTGAATATTTCAGAGCAGAATTTGCAAAATAAACTCAATGCGCAAGATATTAAAGTCTCTTTTTTGATGGATGTTTCCGAAAAATTAAATAAACATATCAGTTTTTTCTTTGATGAATCTTTTCCGGGTTTTGTTTCTGAAAAAGAGGATCTATACGAAGGAAATAGTTCTACGGATAAGTTTTATTCGAAGAAAGAATTTACCCGAAAATTGGAAAGTTTGGAACATCAACTCGAGGAAAAAGAGAGAATCATTAAGTCTTTGGAATTAACCATGGAAGCACAGCGAGACTTGATTGAATTTCAAAAAGAGACAATTCAATCTATGAAAGAAAATAATTAGTATCTTTAAAATTCCTCTTATTCAATCGGCTTTTTTTGTAAATTTGCAAAGTTAATCAGCATAAAATGTATTTAAAAAAGATTAATCTTGCGAATTTTAAGAATTACGAATCTGCAGAATTTGACTTCAATGCCAAGGTGAACGGTATTGTTGGGGAAAACGGATGCGGAAAGACCAATTTATTGGATGCCATCCACTATTTGTCTTTTTGTAAAAGTTACTTTGTTTCGCAAGATGCCTTTGCCGTTCGGTTTGATGAAGATTTTTTTGCGATTCACGGCGTTTTTAACCGAGTAGATGAAACGGTGTCGGATAAGATTAGTTGCACCTATAAAACCGGCGGTCGTAAAATCATGAAAGCCAATGGAAAGGAGTATGAACGACTGAGTGATCACATCGGCCGCTATCCGCTCATTATGGTTTCTCCTTACGACCACGATATTATCAACGACGGAAGCGACTTGAGACGTAAGTTTTTTGATGTGATTATTTCCCAATTCGATAAAGAATATTTGCATCAACTGATCTCCTACCAGAAGATTTTGATGCAAAGAAATATTCACTTAAAACAATGTATCGAGTCACGAAATTATGATAAGACATTGATTCATGTTTTTGATGCGCAACTCATTCCGTTGGGTGCATACATTCATCAAAAACGGAAGGAATTTATTGCGGCCATTTTGCCTGTATTTAAAAAATATTACCAAGATCTTTCCGGAAATCGGGAAGAGGTGGATATTCAATATGAGTCGGGTTTACAGGAAAGTTCAATGGAAGAAGGTTTGGATAATGCCATCTCTTTAGATTTTAGATGCGGATACACCAATTTCGGCATACACAAAGATGATTTTCTCTTTTATATAAATGGAAATTCAGTAAAGCGTTACGGCTCGCAAGGACAACAAAAATCATTTGCCTTAGGATTGAAATTGTCTGAATTTGAATACATATATCAACAAAAACAACGAAAACCGATTCTTTTATTGGATGATATTTTTGACAAACTTGATCCCAAAAGAACGGCTCACCTGTTGGATCTTGTTGGACGGGATTTTTTTGGACAAGTATTTATATCAGACACGGATGAACAGCGGGTAACACAAATTTTAACACGTTTTGGTATAAGCCATTCGCTTCATAATGTCAGTCAATCCGGAAAATAAAAAAGAGCCACGTGTTAAGAAAAGTGGCTCTTTTTTATTATAAAATCAGGCAAACCTGTTTATTTAAGAACACCTAATTTTTTTCCGACTTTGGTAAAAGCAGCAATACATTTGTCGAGATGTTCGGTTTCGTGTGCAGCGGAGATTTGTACGCGAATACGTGCTTGATCCTTGGGCACTACCGGATAATAAAAACCGGTAACATAAATTCCTTCTTCCTGCAATTGTGCGGCCATGGTTTGGGAAAGTTTGGCGTCATAGAGCATTACGGCGCAAATGGCTGATTGTGTAGGTTTAATATCAAAACCGGCCGCTTTCATCTTGGAAACAAAGTAGTCGGTATTGGCATGAAGTTTATCTTGCAGTTCATTGGTTTCGGACATCATTTCCACCATTTTGCATCCGGCGGCAGCTACCAAAGGAGGAATGGAGTTGGAGAAAAGATACGGGCGTGAGCGTTGGCGCAACATATCAATAATCTCTTGTTTGCCGGTTGTAAAGCCCCCGATAGCACCTCCAAAAGCTTTACCCAATGTTCCGGTAATAATTTCTACGGAGCCTCTCAAATTGTATAATTCGGTAACGCCGCGACCGGTATGTCCTACAACACCGGCGGAATGAGATTCATCTACCATTACCATAGCATCGTATTTATTGGCTAATTCCATGATTTTATTCAAGGGAGCCACATTGCCGTCCATAGAGAATACGCCGTCGGTAACAATCAAACGAAAACGCTGAGCCTGTGCGGCCTGGAGCTGTGCTTCCAAATCGGCCATGTCGGCATTGGCGTAGCGATAACGGACAGCCTTACAAAGGCGAACACCATCAATAATGGAGGCATGATTCAAAGCATCCGAAATGAGAGCATCTTCGGGACCTAACAGCGGTTCAAATACGCCCCCGTTGGCGTCAAAACAAGCCGCATACAGAATGGTATCTTCCGTTCCGAAGAATTCGGCCAATTTTTTTTCCAACGCTTTATGTAAATCAGAACATCCACATATAAATCTTACCGAAGCCATGCCGTAACCGTGCGTATCTAAAGCTTCTTTCGCAGCCGCAATTAATTTTGGATTATTGGCTAATCCCAAATAGTTATTGGCACAAAAATTAAGCACTTTTTTACCGTTTGCCAAGGTTATTTCTCCACTTTGAGGGGAAACAATAATCCGTTCGTTTTTGTATAATCCGGCTTTTTCAATTTCGGATAATTCATTTTTTAAATAAGATTGAAATTTATCGTACATGGTATTAAAATTTATAAATATGATATTGATTTATTTTCCTATATAGAAGCCGAGTCCTGTCATCAGGAGTGTCGCGGCAAAAGAAAGACCGGCATACAAAAAAGCAGTACTGTATATTCCGGATTTTAGTAAATTCATGACCTCCCATGAGAAGGTGGAAAAAGTAGTAAATCCGCCGCAAAATCCGACAATCAAGATTAAATTTATGGATTGAGAGGGGTTCTTATACAGATATCCCATAAGTGTTCCTATAAGAAGACATCCCAAAATATTGACCAAAAATGTTGAAATCGGGAATTTGGGTGCAGTTTCCGTAAAACGGACAGAAGCAAGCGAAATCCCGTATCTTACCAAACTTCCCATTCCACCGCCAACAAATATAAACATGAACTCTTTCATCATCTAGTCATAATTAATATTAATGCAATAACAATAAACTCCCGGCCATGATTGCCATTCCCGCAACCAATCCATAGATAGCTACATGATGTTCTCCGTATTCACGGGCAGCGGGCAATAGCTCATCAAGGGCAATGAAAACCATAATCCCGGCCACTACGGCAAAAGTGCCCCCCAATATTACGGGAGTCATAAACGGAGCCAAAATTAAATAAGCAATAATAGCGCCAATGGGTTCCGAAAGTCCGGATAAGAAAGAAAATAGAAATGCCTTTT
>JAKIZI010000229.1:271-565 GCA_022708105.1 Bacteroidota bacterium | reverse complement strand
ATAACCTTGGTGGACATTCCTCTTTATTAAAATCACCGGGAACATTATTCCATCATGCAAATAGTGATTTCGATGATATAAAATATTATATGAATACTCTTAATGCTATTGAAAATACCATTAATACTGATTATCAAACTATTACAATTTGGGAAATTCAAGATATTGAACATAACCTAACTGAAATCGAAATAATTCATTCAAGCGAAATATTATCTACAATATTAAACTCGCTTAATATACATTCTAAAACTATCATTAATAGAATAAATGGTATTGTTGGCTCAGCTAATA
>JAKIZI010000229.1:0-261 GCA_022708105.1 Bacteroidota bacterium | reverse complement strand
CCGCGAGGATCTTGAAAAGATAATTAATCATCCTGATTTTGAATTATTTATAAAAAATAAAGTTAATGAAATTATTAACAAACAATAAAATATCACTGCGCGTAACTAAGCATACCCGCTTCGTCGCTGCGCTCCTCGGCCTTCGGCACATTGCGCCAAACGACCGGCGCAACGTCGGGTATGCTTTGACGTTAGCTGAAATCGTACCGCTATAATTGAGTATTGTCGCCGCCCTCCATGGCGGCTTTTAAAATAATTTTA
>JAKIZI010000228.1 GCA_022708105.1 Bacteroidota bacterium | reverse complement strand
TATACTTACGATGATCAGGGATATATGATTGAAGCAAATTTCTACAAATCAGACGGCAGTTTAGATGAGAAATATATTTATACTTACGATGATCAGGGATATATGATTGAAAAAAATATGTACAAATCAGACGGCAGTTCATATTATAAGTTGATTTTCACTTACGATGAGCAGGGACATATGATTGAAAAAATTGATTACAGTACCACAGATTATAGATCGATTGTGTCTTCCGTCAATAGTACATATAAATATGATGGGAATGGAAATATGATTGAAGAAATTAAATACACCTCTTATTTTTCAGAGAGAGAAGGCTATTATATAGATAAGGAAGATAGGAGCTCTTGGCAATATGAATATGATGAACATAATAATTGGACTAAAAAAATTAGTTTTTATAATGGGTTTGTTTCAACTATTAAAGAGCGCAAATATCGATATTATGAATAGTATATTTCCAAATAGCTCTTTCACTAAAAGTGAGTTCAATAGTTAAATCAAAATTATAAAAAATTCGTATATTTAAATCTTGAAAAAAGAGGCAACACTCCATTTATTTTGG
>JAKIZI010000227.1 GCA_022708105.1 Bacteroidota bacterium | reverse complement strand
CAAGCCTTCCTCGAGGTTGTATATTGTTTTCTTGGTACTTATTTTCCCGAACACCAATATATCCAATTATATTTTTCCGGAAAATTGGATCGCTCCTAACGATTCTATAAACATGTCGCTCCTATGGAGCTCTAAATGGCTCAACTTTCCGGATTTTCTATTGATATGTCGCTCCTACGGAGCTGGTGATGGTTGTTTAAATAATGATGTTCATAGAAAATAGATGAAAGAATCAAAATAAAACGGACGGAGCCCCATAGGGGCGAAATGTCAATAGGAAATGGTAACAATAAATAAATTCAAAAGCTCCGTAGGAGCGACACCAACCCAAAATACGATATACCCCAAATCTAACCCCAAACACAATATCCAATCCAAACACATAATACATAAAAAATCAAAGTAAAACGAAAAGAGCCCCGGAGGGCAACAGATCAATAAGAATAATCAATTAAAACTATTGGTGTCAGGGAAAATAAGTGCCGAGAAAAATAATGTACGACTTCGAGCATAACTATGTACGACTTCGAGCATAACTATGTACGACCTCGAGCATAACTATGTAC
>JAKIZI010000226.1 GCA_022708105.1 Bacteroidota bacterium | reverse complement strand
ACCCAACCAAGGTACGTTCGAATGTAAGTAATGTCACCACACCAATACTGATTCAGTCCGAACGGGGTAAAGTTACGTCTTGCCTTGACCACTCATGGCTACGCCATAGTTGATTTATTCGTCGTTCTTGTACCCATCTACATATCGTGTTTGGGTTAACTCCGATATCTTTGGCTATTTTAGTAGCGGATTTTTCCTTTTTTTTGGAATGAAATGACTTCGTCATTTTGATTCTGCACCTCGGGCATAAAAACAGGTAAACATGTTTTTATGCCTCTCGGTTTGGAAATCATTTAACAATGAATATGATTGCTTCATTTACCCTCTTATTAAATCACACCATTATCCAATCCTGCCGATGTATATTTTGGAAAGATCGCCCTCACGAAGGCGGCATAGTCTGGATGCCAATTAGCAAATGGCTTTTTTCTGTTCAAGAAATCCGACCACTATAAACTAATGTGGCTGATTTTTCAGGGAGCAACTTGCCAATCCACTTTACATGCCATGCAGCCATCTGTGCCTGAAATATAAAGCCCATCGAAATCAATAGAGCCACTTCCGAA
>JAKIZI010000225.1 GCA_022708105.1 Bacteroidota bacterium | reverse complement strand
CTCTTAGTGTTTGTGCTATTACTGTTAACGACTGTCCCATTTTATTATTCTATTTTATTCTTAGGAAAGGTTAGCAATAAATCACGATAAAATGTATATTGTTTTTTACGAGCTGTAAGCTCTGCTGTAAGCTCTGTTGTAAGCTCTGTGAAACTATCCAAGATGCGAACAATTTCTTTTTGAACAGAGAGGGGCGGGATGGGGATTTGTGTTTCTTTAGCTGTTGACCAATGTCTTTTAATTTAGACACGCATAGTAAAGAAATTTAGTATTGACTCCCTTGGACTTTAATATTTTTAAGCCATCAGCACCTTGTACAAATGCGAAATTCACATATTTTATGTGCTCTGAATGGTCACCAAAAATTACATATTCACCAACTGGAACAACTGGGATAGTATCATTAATATAGCCTGCAATAAAATCCACACCTTGGTCAATAATAGGGATTTTACCATTCTCAGAATATGCTTCTCGTTTTACTTTTGCGGGTGCACTAATTGTAGTAACAACCTCCCCCAACGTCTTCCACTCTACATCTCCCTCTTCAAAACTTAACAACTTCT
>JAKIZI010000224.1 GCA_022708105.1 Bacteroidota bacterium | reverse complement strand
TAGGACGCTGGCCTCTCACGCCGGAAACCGGGGTTCAAGTCCCCGTGGGACTACCAATAAATTCGATAGTTTACAAAAGCCAACTATCGCCACATACCCCCGGACACAAGTCCGGACACAAAATGCCCTCAGAGCTCCTATCTCTGGGGGTTTTTTCATACTGCCTTGACCTTCTGGAATTCGATCACCTGAGCCGGTCCCTTGAGACCTTCTTCCAGGGCTCCCCTTGTTTCTTCCAACCCGAGACTGCGGATATAGCGCGCCGTAGTGTTCGGGTTTGCGTGTCTCAGGATCGCCTGAATGACGGCCAGCGGGTACCCCTTCTTGTACAGGATCGATGCTGTAAGATGTCGGATGCCATGGAATCCGAAGGGTTTAACCTTGGCCCGATGGCAGAGAGTCTCCATCAGATGCTGACGATGGAGAAACGGCTTTCCGAAATACTCCCGGCAAAAGGGCGTTTCCTCCAGGCAGACAAACACATGCTCTTTATCTGCCGTTGGATGCTTCAATCTTTCTTCGCACCATTGCAACATCACCTGCCGCAGATCGGATGTCATCGGGAGCCA
>JAKIZI010000223.1 GCA_022708105.1 Bacteroidota bacterium | reverse complement strand
TCTATGTTATTAATATTACACGCTGTTATTGGTAGTCCCACGGGGAGTTGAACCCCGGTTTCCGGCGTGAGAGGCCACATTATTTAATCACTTCATTTTACTCCAATTTTTACCGATTGCTTTTATCTCAATAATATAGGCATGTTATATTAACCTTGACTTACCACGTTTTATCTGTATATTCAATAAAAATGTTGGGAATACTGTTGGGAATAGAATTAAGGAAATAGCAATGCCTACAAAAGGACGATACAAAACAAAATACGCAGGCGTGTATTATATTGAAGGACAAGGGGTAAGTGGTCCGGAAAAGATATTCTATATTATGTACCGCAGAAATGGGAAACTCATTGAAGAAAAAGCGGGACGGCAATATCAAGATGATATGACTCCTGCCAGAGCAGCTGGCATTAGAGCAAAGAGAATTGAAGGAGAAGAACTCTCAAATACTGAAAGAAGAGAAGCTGATCGAATAGCAAATCGACCGCAATGGACTATTTCTCGGCTATGGAAAGAATACAAAGAACAGAAATCCGATTCAAAATCATTACGCATTGATGAACTCCGGTT
>JAKIZI010000222.1 GCA_022708105.1 Bacteroidota bacterium | reverse complement strand
GAATGACAGGGGAAGCGAAGCGAATGGGGACAGCCGCGGTGTTTTGCCTAAAACCTAAAACCTTTATTTTTACTTAAAACGTAAAACTTAAAACGTAAAACTGTCTTTTCTAACCTAAAACCTAAAACCTTTATTTTTACTTAAAACGTAACACTTAAAACGTAACACTGTCTTTTCTAACCTTGAACTTAGAACGCGAAGGAGGTTTCAATCCCCACAAAATGATTCCTTTCCCGCTCGCCCTCAACATACTCAAAGTTCTTGATATCCTCATAACCATAGCGCAGGGACACATCGGCATTTTCATGAATCCGGTAACCGCATTCCACAAAATACTGATTTTTGGATTGCGCAAACGCCTGCGAATGCTCGCCGCTTCTTT
This sequence comes from Bacteroidota bacterium, assembly GCA_022708105.1. GTDB lineage: Bacteria > Bacteroidota > Bacteroidia > Bacteroidales > WCHB1-69 > DUOL01. Next base: position 191 of record JAKIZI010000222.1, on the reverse strand, counting down.
CCCGATCAAACCCGATCTTGTAAAACACCTTCTGGAACCGCTGCGACCATTCCACAAAAATATCCTCCGCATCGCTGCCTGCGTGATGCCCGAACACACGCCCGTCATTGCGCATCGGATAAGAAGGATGCCGGTACCAGGCATCCGGAAGACTGCCGGGCGACAAATCCGCATACTCCGCCCGCAGCACC
>JAKIZI010000221.1 GCA_022708105.1 Bacteroidota bacterium | reverse complement strand
CCAGCGATTGAAACAAGTATTATTAATATCAAAAATAGATGTAATTTCATTATTCAATTATTTAGTTATCAAGCCAGTTATATTTAAAGTCAAAAGGCCCTATTACAAATGGAGGCATCACTCCAGGGCGAACAGTGGTAGGCCAAATAGGATAATCGGGACTCCAATCAGGTGGTTGATTAAAATATTGATAAGATAATCGATTTGCCGACCATTCAGTCCAAGTATCCATATGGTTAAATGACCAGTCGTTATTAGCTTTATTTGCGCTTTTCAAACTGGCAGGAACAATTTTACCCCAAAATATTTTAGCACCCCATTTCTTATATTGCAAAATATGACCATATTCATGCCTTAACAAATCAATGTTGTTTGCGTCACCTGGCCCCACAAAAATACCTACCCCTGCGATGGTCATGGCCGCTCCATTTTTGAAATGACCAAAGTTTAAAGTATAGCCTCTCGCGTCTTCAAAAAAGTTATCCCCTCCTCCTGCGGTTTTCTTTTTCTCTTCAGTTTCCTCACCATCAATATCAGGGTGTATTTGTACGTTAAAGCTCATACCTGGTGTTTCAA
>JAKIZI010000220.1 GCA_022708105.1 Bacteroidota bacterium | reverse complement strand
CCGTCCCTATTCGGTGGCTGAGTAGGGCGAAAGCCTGTATCTAACCCGGTGGCTGAGTAGGGCGAAAGCCTGTATCGAACCCGGTGGCTGAGTAGGGTGTAAACCCGTATCGATCCCGGTGGCTGAGTAGGGCGAAAGCCCGTACCGAAGCCACCGTCACACTAAACTAAGTAACTATGGCATACATGTATATCCTAAAATGTTCTGATGGCAGCTACTATACTGGTAGTACTGTGGATCTTGAAAGACGATTATCCCAACACCAAAATGGCGAAGGAGCAAACTATACGAAAAAGAGATTACCTGCAGAACTTGTCTATTTTGAGGAATATTCCAGCATAGCTGATGCTTTTTACCGGGAAAAACAAGTTCAAGGTTGGTCAAAAAAGAAAAAAGAAGCTCTTATTAATGGGGAATATGAAGATTTGAAACACTTAGCCAAAAAAGTTTGGAAAAAGAAATGAGTAAAGTCGCAGTTGAGCGGAAATAAGGGGATTGGGGCGGTTGCTTCGGTACGCCCTAACGGGCTACTCAGCAACCGAAGAGAGTTACTCGTCAACCCCTGGCGGGCTACTCAG
>JAKIZI010000021.1 GCA_022708105.1 Bacteroidota bacterium | reverse complement strand
ACAGGATATGCAACGCTCTGTTTAGCAAACGGTTTGCGCAGCGGGGGAACATTGGATACCATTGAAATCAATGAGGAATTAGAGGATATGATTTTGCAATACATTGGGGAATCCTCGCGACAAGCGCAAATTACACTCCATATCGGGGATGCGCTGGAAATTATCCCTGCCCTCAACAAGAGTTGGGATTTAATTTTTTTGGATGCCGAAAAGCAGGATTACATCAAATATTATCAGCTTTTGCTTCCAAAGTTGCGAAAAGGAGGCATCATGCTGGTTGACAACGTATTGTGGAGCGGAAAAGTTATTGATGAAACAGAAGAGAAAGACCCGGACACAGAAGCCATTAGGACATTCAATGACTACGTTCAAGCCGATTCTCGAGTAAAAAATTTGATATTGCCATTACGGGATGGACTGATGATGATAGAAAAAATATAAGTTCATGCGCATTGATATATTAACCCTTTTTCCGGAGATGTTTCAGGGAGTTTTCTCTCAATCGATTATCAAAAAGGCGATTAATCGACAATTATTGGAAATTGCCATCCACAATATTCGCGATTATTCCACCGACAAGCATCATCGGGTAGATGATTATCCTTTCGGCGGGGAGGCCGGGATGGTCATGATGATTGAACCGATTGCACGCTGTATTGAAGCCCTGAAGAAGGAGCGAAATTATGATTCAATTTTATTCATGACACCGGATGGAAAGACTTTTAATCAGCAGCATGCCAATCGTTTAAGTTTACATCGCAACATCATCATTTTATGTGGCCATTACAAAGGAGTGGATGAGCGGGTTCGTGAACTGTACGTTACAGAAGAGATCAGCATCGGAGATTATGTTTTGTCAGGCGGCGAGTTGCCGGCAATGGTTGTAACAGATTCCCTCGCGCGCATACTGCCCGGCGTTTTAAATGATGAGACCTCTGCCCTATCCGATTCATTTCAGGACGGGTTATTGTCTGCCCCCGTGTACACACGACCTGCCACTTATGAGGGACATAAGGTTCCGGACGTTTTATTGTCGGGAAATGAAAAGCTTATCCGGGAATGGAAAATGGAACAACAAATCTTGCGCACCCGCACCCGCCGACCGGATTTGTTGGGTGATGATTCTTCTTCGGAATCAACAACATAACACAAAATTATGAATAAAGATTATTTTTACTTAGGAAAAATCACCAAGCCTTTTGGATACAAGGGCGAATTATTCATCTATTTGGATACGGATGAGCCAAAGAAATACGAAAAGTTAGATGCGGTATTCATTCAATTGGACGATGAATTATTGCCTTATATTATTGAACAATTGGGGTTTCGCGGCGATCAGACGGCCGTTGTCAAATTCAAAGATGTTGATTTTGAAAATTCCAAAGAGTTAATTGGTGCGGAGCTCTATTTACCGATCAGCATGCTCCCTCCGCTCACCGACAACAAATTTTACTATCACGAAGTGATCGGCTTCCGGGTAATTGATCAGGTTAAAGGAGAAATAGGCGTTTGCATTGATTTCATTGACATCAGCAAGCAACCGATTATGCAAATTGATTATCACGGACAGGAAATCTTAATCCCTGCCATAGATGAGTTTTTTGACCGTATAGACCGCGAAAACAAAATCATCTACATCACCGCCCCCGATGGTTTAATTGATGTTTATATTGAAAAATAGCAGGCAATTTCTTCGATATGACTCCTTAAAACGATAATAAGGAAATTCCTAACCTAATGTCGTATTGAACTATGTCTGAACATTAACGTGCATCGCGGCAAAAGTACAACTATTAATTTTACCGAATGTCTCCTACATCTTGATTTTTAGCCCTTCATAAAAAAATGTAGATTGATCATTAACATGTTAGAATTTTAATACCCATATTTTAAGATAATATATATCTTCTATACTATTTTTAAATACGAGATATGCGGTATCTTGAAAAAATAAATTAATATTATTCTAAATACACGGGGGATAATTTCCACTGCTGTCGTACAAAGCTTTTCTTCCGATGAAAGAATGTTTTGGTGATTATAAACCGTATCCACCGAATTATATTTTTTTACCACCGAATTCCGCCGAATCGAATCATTCACGATACCTGATGTATCTAAGAATTGAAAATGTTCGGAATAAGTGGTATCAAGATGGATGAAAAAATTATTTAACGCAAATTACGGTATTTTACCCTTTGATTTGTCCGATTACTAGCAAAAACAAGAAAAAAGCGGGAATTCTTTTCATAATTTTTATCCTCTTCCTATTCTTCGATGCCCTTTGATTAAGATTTTTAAGTCGGTACTAAATTGGTAATCGTTGGCATAAACCTGATTGGCTTTAGCAATAATATCTTCGGACATATTGTTAAGACCCAATGCATTAGTACAGGGCAAAATCCCTGCAGGGATAATAGGCAGCTTTTGTAAATTGGGATTGCTTAAGGAGTGGTAACCTATCCATGTTTTTTTTCCTTTTAGCACCTCTATAAGGGCAATTATATACTTTCTTTTACTTTTAACAGTCCAAATATTTAAAGGGCAAAAGAGTATTAGAAAGCACGAAGTTAAAATGTCAAAAATCCGTTTTTTTCTCCTATTTTTAGGCAAATTAATGGAATTAAGGGGCACGATAAATATATCATCAGCAGTTGCGATGGAATTGCTTCCGATAATAGCATTGCTTTCTGCAGGCACAATTTTATATTCAACTTGATCATTTTTGAGATGTTCCATTAAATCTATGATCTCCTCCGGAGACAAGTTTTGGGCACAAAAAATAAGTTCTTTGATTTTATAAACGGCTACAATCTCTTTGAGTTGATAAAGCTCCCCTATTGTTAAGTCAGATGACTCTTCAGTTGCACTATCCGTGGAAACAATTCTGAGAAATTCAATTTCAGGATTTGTCAATTGCACCAATCTTAATACACGGGCAGCTTCTTGACCTTTGCCCACAACCACTATTCTTCGATTTTCGGCTCCTTTTAAGGCATATCCGGGAACTTTGAGTCGGTGAAGTACATAGCGAAGAGAATTCATGGCAATAACGCTCCACATCGCTCCAATCACAACTACAGCTCTGGAGAAGCGAAATGTTTCGGGTAGTAAGGCGTAAATGAGCAAAATGGTAATGGTTCCGGCTATAAATCCTTTATTGGTTTTGCTGAGACGTATCGGTTTATGGTAGCCCTTGTATGCAGCAACGCCCAAAATCCAGATCAATGTATATAGAGGAAGCACCCACTGAAAAAAAGCGACAGGAAACGAACTTCCCCGTTCTGCCAAAACAGCATATTCCCAATACTGAGTAATCGCAAACATTCCGGCATATAAAGCAATGAAATCCAGAATTGGCAAAAAAAGTGCAAGAACCAAACGTTTCAAAATGGCTAAAGATGCTCTTAAATATATGGCCATATTAATCAGCCAATTCAAAAAAACTGCATTTTTTTGGGAGAAATGCTTTTTAGCAAAAATTTGCATCGCCCGATAGAAGACAAATACATAATTAATACTTGTTTTCTTTGTACTCTCACCCTTATAATGAATAATCCTTGTTTCTGGGTAATAATAGTTTTTATAGCCGTTTTTAATAATTCTATATGATAAATCAATATCTTCTCCGTACATAAAATAGTCTTCGTCCAATAATCCTATTTGATCAAGTACTTTTTTCCGAATCAGCATAAATGCTCCGGATAGAATTTCTACAGAATGAATTTGGTTTTTATCAAGATAAGTCAGATGATAGGATCCGAATTTTTTAGATTTCGGGAAAAATTTGGACAATCCGAAAATTTTGTAAAATGCTACACTCGGAAGAGGTAACCCTCTTTTCGACTCCGGTAGAAATTCCCCCTTTCCATTCACCATTTTCACTCCCAATGCTCCGGCATCAGCGGTATTCTCCATAAATTGAATAATCTTGTCAAAAGTATCATTTTCGACAACCGTATCCGGATTCAGCAAAAGGACATATTCTCCTTGGGCAATTTTTATAGCTTGATTATTGGCTTTGGCAAAACCCACATTTTCTTTATTGGCAATTAAGTGAACCTGAGGAAATTTTCGTTGAATCATGTTCAAAGATCCGTCGACAGAGTTATTGTCCACAACAAATACTTCCGCTTCCAAATTAGCAAGTGCCTGGTAAACTGAAGTCAAACATTGTTCCAAAAAATGCTCTACATTGTAATTGACAATAATTACACTTAATTTCTTCATTCAAAAATATCTTAAAAATTGGCAATGACTGTTTTCTTTGCTCTAACTTTATCACCAACATTAACCAAAATATGCGCATCTAAGGGCAAAAAGAGATCTACTCTGGAACCAAATCTAATAATACCCATTTCTTCTCCTTGATTAACATCTTTTCCCACTTGGGCATAGGAAACAATTCTACGGGCAATAAGACCTGCAATTTGTCGAAACAAGACTACTTTTTCGTCATCTTTCTGAACCACCACCGTATTATGTTCATTATCAAAAGAAGCTTTCGGTAATTTGGCCACCAGATACTTTCCGGGATGATAACACACATAAGTAACCGTTCCGTCAATAGGATAATTATTGACATGAACATTATTTATGGACATGAAAATTGAAATTTTTATTCTTTCATCTTTAAAGTATTCATTTTCAATACATTTCTCAATAATCACAATTTGTCCATCGGCAGGAGAAATAATTCCATCCGGAACTTTATTGATTTTTCGTTTCGGGACTCTAAAAAAACGAATTACAATAAATAAATAGCTGAATAATAAGATTGAAAGGAAAACAAAACCGAAAATTGCAAATGCAAAAGTTATAAACAGAGCAAGAATTATTCCTGTTATAACAAAAGTAATGGCGATAGGCAAATAGCCCTCCTTGTGTATTTTCATATTCAGTAAATTATATTAGATACATTACAATAATCCAATAAAAAAAAGCAATTGGGGCGGCAAAAAAGAGTGAATCAAATCGATCCAATACTCCACCATGCCCCGGCAAAATTTTCCCACTGTCTTTTACTCCATAATTGCGTTTTACAAAAGATTCTACCAAATCACCATAAGTAGAGGCAATCATAATTAACGAGGCAAAAAGAAGCCATTGTCCAATGGAGTTAAAGCCGGTATGTTCAAAAAACGGGATGTATGCAAATGCTACAGAAGTAGCGGCAGTTCCAATAAAAGCAACAATAAAACCTTCCCACGATTTTTTCGGAGAGATGCGTTCAAAGAGTCGATGTTTCCCGAATAAAGAACCGGCACAATAAGCCAAGGTATCAAAAAGCCAAATCACTATAAAAAGTGCCAAAACCATCGTGTTTCCGGTAAATGTTCCATAAGCCCACAGACCGACAATTCCCAAAGGAACAGCCACCCAAAGTGAAGGCAAATAAGCCCCCATAATATGTTCCATCGGGGATTTGTGTTTGCGGTACATTTCCACAGAAGGTATAAGAAGTGCCATTACAACACCTGCAGCAATTAGTATTATCAATGCTGATGATTCAATGAAAAAAACAGATGAAAAAACAATAGAGGTAAGCAATAACGGTAAAATCAATTGCGGTTTTTGCTCATTGAGTCTACTCATCTTCCAAAACTCGTATGTTCCTAATAATGAAAATCCCAAAAAAACAAAATAAAACAGATATTTTGAAACAAAAATAGAACTAATGACGAGTGTAATAAAAAACAGACCTGTAATCGTACGAATAATCAAATTCTTCATGGTTATTCATTAATCAAGAGTAGTATTAATCTAGGATTAGATGGGGTATAAACTTCTTCTCCATCAACAAAATACGGAGGAATAGGTGCAATAATCTCACGAAAATTGGATTGGTTAAGATGTTCATTTTTGCGACGGAAGTCCAATGCCATTTTAATATCCGGAACCACATTCGTTGCAAATCCAACAATTAAAATATCTTTAGCCAAATTTTTAACGGATGGATAGAGTGTAAACTCTTGTGAAAAGAGTAAATTTCCACTTCTTGCAATAAAAAAATCGGCATACACGATAACTAAATCCGCAGATTCATTGGGATTGATACATGTTTGAAAATTGATCTTATATTCAGTTAATTTTGAAGAAAGAAAATCGCAAGTATTCAGAATGGTCTCATATTTTTGAATATGAATAAATTTACTCAAATCTTCAAAAAAACTTGATTTATGGCATAATCTACATTTTCCGCCTTGACTTCTAAAGTTGTCCACAAATTGCTTCAGAAGTTGTTCCATTTGTGGATAAAGAGGCATATTGGTATCAGGATTCTTCAGTGGTTGAAGATTCTTAGATGCCAATGCATGACGAATATTTCGTCTGATCAACTCTTTACTGGTTGTGTTTTTTGAATTATTTAAAGTAGGAGAATTACTCATAACCATTAATTTTGAATTTCTGCAGCTCCTTCAGGTCGTTTTCCAAAAATATTCTCAAGATCTTCAGCGAAAATAACTTCTCTTTCGAGAAGAATTGCCGCCAATTGGTCTAATTTTTCTTTATTTCCTTTTAAGATATCGAGTGCACGTTTGTAAGCAGATTCAATTAAATTATGAATTTCCTTGTCAATTTCTTCGGCTGTTTTTTCGCTGTAAGGTTTGGTAAAGGAGTACTCCGATTGTCCGGAGGAGTCATAATAGCTCACATTTCCGATTTTTTTATTTAAGCCGAAATAAACTACCATTGAGTAGGCTTGCTTGGTAACTCTTTCGAGGTCACTCAAGGCTCCTGTAGAAATTTGTCCAAAAATAAGTTCTTCGGAAGCTCTGCCACCCAAAGTCGCGGTCATTTCGTCAAACAATTGATCAAAAGTGGTAATATGTCTTTCTTCGGGCAGATACCAAGCGGCACCCAATGATTTTCCACGAGGCACAATCGTAACTTTTACCAGCGGTGAGGCATGTTTAAGCAACCAACTCACGGAAGCATGACCGGATTCATGATACGCAATAACCTTTTTTTCTTGAGGAGAGATGATACTGCCTCTTTTTTCCAGACCGCCTACAATTCGATCAATCGCAGAAAGGAAATCCACTTTTTCGATTTGTTTTTTAGAAGTTCTGGCGGCAATCAGCGCAGCTTCATTACATACATTAGCGATGTCGGCTCCGGAGAACCCGGGAGTTTGCTTGGCAAAGAATTCCAAATCTACATCCGGTCCGATTTTTAAGTTACGAACATGAACTTCAAAAATCCCTTTACGTTCATTTATATTAGGAAGTTCCACATGAATTTGTCTATCAAATCTTCCGGCACGAAGCAAGGCACGATCAAGGACATCGGCACGATTGGTTGCAGCGAGAATGATCACACCTGCGTTGGAAGAGAAGCCATCCATTTCTGTAAGCAATTGATTTAATGTATTTTCACGTTCATCATTCGCCCCACTCATTACATTTCTGCCTCTGGCACGTCCAACGGCATCAATTTCATCAATAAAAATAATACAAGGAGCTTTTTCTTTGGCTGTTTTAAAAAGATCTCGAACACGAGAAGCTCCGACACCAACAAACATTTCCACAAAATCGGAACCGGAAAGAGAAAAGAAGGGAACTTTTGCTTCGCCGGCAACCGCTTTTGCCAATAGAGTTTTTCCTGTACCCGGAGGCCCCACCAAGAGTGCTCCTTTCGGAATTTTACCGCCTAATTCGGTATATTTTTTAGGATTTTTGAGAAAATCCACAATTTCTTCCACTTCATACTTCGCCCCTTCCATTCCGGCAACATCTTTAAATGAAATATTGGCTTGTGTTTTACTATCAAAAAGCTGGGCTTTTGATTTCCCAATACTGAAAATGCCTCCGCCAGCAGCTCCGCCACCTTTCATTGAACGCATAGAATAATAAAATAGCACAAAGATAAAAACCAATGGTAAAATCCACCATATCAACTCTCTGCCCCAATTTTCAGTAGTATTTTGTTTAAGTGGAAATTCATAATCATTCTCGATATCAGATTTTGTTAATGAGGTATCTGCAGCCAATCTATTTTCAATGGCTCGCTCTTTTAATCGATTTAGATTTTCATTAAATACTTGAAAATCACTAATATTTAAAAAACACTGAGGTCCATCAATATTTTTTTCTCTAAACTTTTCATATTCAGAATTTTGCAAAATTGCATTTTCTTTCAAAAAAATATGTACCCGATTGTCTTTCTTTACATATTCCAATTGCTTAATTTCTTGGGCTAAAACCATTTCATTAAACTCAATATTATCCACTTCTTCCACCGGTTTCGGAGAAGAGTTAAAAAAATAGAGTCCAATCAAAAAGATAGCAATGGCCATATAAATCCAAGAAAGATTCAATTTGGGTTTACTATTTTTCCCAATCACCGGTTTTTGTTTTTTGTTGGCTTGCTTATTATCTGAATTTGTCGTCATTTCGTAAATAATTAATAGTGTTGAATTTCAGCATCACTCCATAGCTTTTCGAGATTGTAGTATGTGCGGGCTTCGGGTTGAAAAATGTGCACAATCACATTGAAATAATCCAAGAGAACCCATTCAGCATTTTCTACACCTTCAACAAAAGTGGGTGTCGTTTGAATGTTCCGATGCGTCATTTCACGGACATAATCACACAATGTTTCGACATGGGGTTTAGAATTTCCTGTACAAATAATAAAATAATCAAAAAAAACGTGATTAATTTTTTTTAAATTAACACAGATAATATCCTCTCCTTTTTTTTCTATAAGTGATTGTATTATAATTTCTTGTAGGTTTCCTTCTTGTAACATCGGTTCTGTAACCGCAGATTTCTTTTTTGCCATTCTATTATAAAGTAAATTAATCTGCAAATTTACATCATTTTTTTGAATATGTAAATAGCTTATTTAGAAAAAGAAAAAATAAAACGCAGAAAATCCGAAGACTTTCTGCGTAAAGAATATGATAAAACAAAATGTTCTTATCTAACGATATTTAATTTTTTCGTAGAAATATTGTTCCCATTCATAATTTGAATCAAATACAATCCTTCAGCATAATTAGCTACATTGATTGTTTGTGTAGGAGAAACAGTTTCTAATTTCTCCATCATTTTACCTGTTACGTCAAAAATAGCAATCGTAGAATTTTCAACACCGGTGAGTGTTACGAAATCTTTTGCAGGATTTGGATAAACTACAATTTGCAGACTTCCCATTTCGTTTATAGAAACTGGTGCTCCGAAAGTAACTATTAAGGTAGCTTCATTATTTGTCATATCTGCATCAAAAAAATCACCAACTGATGAAATAGTATATGTAACCGGCAATGTTTGTCCGGCTAAGCCCAAGGTATCAATTTGTTCTGCAGTTAATAATTCAGTAACATTATAATATCCTGTCTCTGCTGCAAAGTTCATAGGTGGGAAAAAATAATCTCCAAGAGGATTTCCCATAATCGAAATAGACAACCAAATTGTATCCGTATAGGCAGCCGGTCCTAAATTGTAAAATGAATAAAACACATTTAATGCAGAATCTTGAGGTACTGTTAAAGTAGTAATTTCGTTCTGATCTGTAGCATTATCGATAAAATTTCCTCCCAAATCAATAGTGTCAGGAACCGTTTGAGCTTGCATTGCTCCGATAGCAATAAACATAAACAATAAAGTAAAAAGTTTTTTCATAATGAATAAATTTAAAATGGTTATTTTTTTGGCAAAAAAACAATATTTTAAATTCTCTAAGATTTTTTTATAAAAAATCTATAATTTAATATATAATATTAAAAATCAATTATTTATAAGGTAAAAAAACAAGTTATTGTTGTTATTTTCCTTGTTTATTGGAAAAAAAAGGATAATTTTGGGAAACAAATCGGAATTCTAATATTTATAAAAAATGATTGTCCAAAAAAATTGTAACAACATGCTTTATGGAAGATATACCTCTAAAAAAGATACTTCCACTTCAGGAATTAACAGCATCTCGGAACATGAAGCCGGAATCAAGAGAACTTCTCCCTTTTGCACATTTACTTTCTCTTGTCCATCCATCACCAATAAAGCACTTCCGTTGACACAGATATAGATAATGAATGAATCTATATCCACGAAGATTTTTTCTATAGGTTTGTGATAATGCAAAAAGTTAATATTAAAATAGGTAGAACGAACAAGCGCATTAGTCCCTTCTTCATATTGTTTGTAATCTATTTTAGGGCTTGGTTGCTCATCAAAATTCAAAACTTTGATGGCTTCATCGGTATGGAGGGATCTTAATTGTCCATTTTGATCGGAACGATTCCAGTCAAAAATACGAAATGTCGTATCAGAAGATTGTTGAATTTCGGCTAACAAGACACCTTTTCCAATGGCATGCACAGTCCCGCCGGGGATGAGAAAGACATCTCCGGGTTTGACTGGGAAAAAATTCAACAATTCGTTTATCCTACCCTCTTTTAAATTATTAAGATACAAAGATTTATCAACTCCTGATTGAAAGCCCACATATAAACCGGCACCGGGATCTGCATCCATCACATACCACAACTCCGTTTTAGCATGAGCATTAGGAATCTGAGTTGCGCCTTCCTCATTGGGATGCACTTGAACGGATAAGTTCTCTGCAGCATCAATAAACTTAATCAATAATGGAAAATTTGTACCGAAATTTTCAAAAACATGTTCTCCCACAATATCCCCCATATAGACTTCGAGCAATTCATCCAGCGTATTTTCCGCCAGGAATCCATTAATCACTTGAGATAAATCATTTGGAAGTCCTGAAATCTCCCAACTTTCACCACAATGAATCAGGGGAGCATCCGATTTCCCGAGCAATTGATTAATTTTGCTTCCACCCCAGATTTTATTTTTATAAATTGGGGAAAATTTGAACGGATAAAGAGAGATATCTGTCATACTGAAACTTATTGACTATGAAATTTTCTAATTTTACGCACATACTTCGGCATTTTTTTATCAGGATTTCGTCCTTTTACTACAGGAAGGAAGGTCCATTTACCATCATCCTCTATAAACCCCTGATTTAGACTTGATTCAGGAACCATATAGGCAGAAATGCCATCCAATCCGTCATCCATTGGAACCAATTGTTCAAAAATAATCATATCGGTAAATACCGTTTTATTTATCATTTTTCGGGTTTTGGGGTCACGTTTGCCGGTATTGACATCATAGGATTGTTTATCATATTTTAGGGAAAATGTTGAATTTTTGGCATATTCGAAAATCACGCGAGAAACTTTTTGAGGATATTTTTTGAAAATATTGGCTCCGAAGACAGGAGTTCCATTAGATTTAAAATAGAGCACTTCAATAATTTTCTGATTTGTAAACAGATTATTTGCATTAAAACCAAGAAGTGTATAATAGGTTCTCTGTTTTGATTTGATTGGAATAAGCTGAAAATAGACAGCACCGTACCACAAATTATGATTTCCCACATTGGTATTCGGATAATCCATCATATTTCGTTTGTCGTACAACGGATACAAAACATACTTTTTTCGTCCTTCATTATATACATGTAGAAAACCAAAATTCTCACATGTAAAATCATTTTTGAATAAATTCCAAGTGAAAATTTTGAATAATTTATCCGGTGAAGTTAACACCGAAAAATTTTTGACAGAATCCCAAGGAAATTTAAAAGCATCTTTTTCATTCAACACCATTTCCAAAACATTCATAAAATCCTCATTCGCCTTATAACGTTCTAATTCGGATCTATCATAAATTACTTTATCTCTAAGACGAATTAAAGAATCTTCCCAAAAACGGAAATCGAAATCCTTTTGTGCGAAAAGGGTTGAAAAATATCCGAGAAATAAGAGAAAAAAGCTAATTTTTTTAATCATGATAAAGGCAACTAACTTCTTCTTATTTTATGAATATCTGATGAATCCCAGGATTGAAATAGTAAAATATCATGAATTGTTTTAATAAGTAAGATAAAAATCCGTAAATCCTTTTCTGCAAACCACTTGATGGCAGGATCTTCTTTTCTACAAGCAGCAGCAAAAATAGATAGAAAATCCAATTTGTATCGCTTTAGCCATTGGATCGCATGTTCCTCATTATCAATAGCATTACTCAGAACAGCAAATTCAGGATAGCCGTTTTTGAGTAACCAATCAAGAGCCTCGGTATCTGAATTAATTGCTGCAGATAAGGCAGATAATTCAGGAAAACCATTTTGAAGTAAAAAGTCGGAAAACTTTTTCTCTCCTTTGAGACTTTCACCAAAAGCCAATAAAATCTTAGGTTCGTAATCGGTTAAACAGTGCACGATGAAATAATTTATGGTTTTAATTCTTGTTCTATAATAGATTTTAAAACTTCTTTGTCTTGGTACCCCAGCACAACAGTAGGATCTCCTTTTACGGGAAAGAAATATAAAGTTGGGATGGATTTAATTTCTAAATCTTCTGCAATTTCTTTTTCCACCATTAAATCTACTTTATAAATAATAATTTTTCCACCATACTCTTCTGCAAGAGCTTTTAGATGGGGATCCATCATTTTACAAGGTCTGCACCAATCTGCGTAAAAATCCACAACTGCAGGAATATCACCTTTATAACTGGCATTAGGAGCCGTATAATCAAAAACCTTGGAAAGAAATTCTTGTTTGGAAATTTTTACAATTTGCGTATTTCCATTAGTTTGACCTATGCCAACAGGGCTAAATGCAAGCATTGAGATAAGGGCAACCACAAAACAAATTATTTTTTTCATATAAATTGGGGTTAATTTTTTTTAATAAAATGGAGAAAAGTAAATTTTATGATACTATAACGTTTACGATATTGCAAAATTGTTTATTTAAGACCACTTCGTTCAAGCAATGCATTGATTTGCGGTTCTCTGCCCCTAAAATTAACAAAAAGAGTCATAGGTTTGTTGGAGCCTCCTTTTGAGAGAATATTTTCCACGTATGCATCTGCTGTTTCTTTGTTAAAAATTCCATTTTCCTTAAATAGAGAAAAAGCATCTGCATCAAGCACTTCTGCCCATTTGTAGCCATAATATCCGGCTGCATAACCACCCGAGAAAATATGAGAAAATGCCGTACTGGTACATGTTCCTTCCACTGTAGGTAAAAATTCTGTACGAGCGATGGCTTTTCTTTCCATAGAAACGACATCCTCAATAGTATTCGGATTTGTAGTATGCCACATCATATCTAATAAGCCGAAAGTCAATTGGCGACAAGAAGCATAACCTGCCAAATAATTATCTGAATTCTTAATTTTCTGAATTAATTCGTCGGGAATAACTTCATTTGTTATGTAATGATATGCAAATTTATCAAGAAATTCTTTTTCTACTGCCCAATTTTCAAGTAACTGTGACGGCAATTCCACAAAATCTCGCGGCACTGAAGTTCCAGATAATGATTCGTAGTGTACTTCTGACAACATGCCGTGGGTAGCATGTCCAAATTCATGCAAAAAAGTGCGGACTTCATCAAAAGTCAGTAAAGACGGATTATCGGCAGTTGAAGGGGTAAAGTTCATCACTAAGGAAACCAATGGGCGAACATCAGTCTCTCCATTGTTACGTTGTTCTCTGAAAGAAGTCATCCAGGCACCTCCTTTTTTGGAATCACGAGGATAGAAATCCAAATACAATACCGCCATAAATTTTCCTTTTCTAAAAACCTCATACACTTTTACATCGGGGTGATACACTTGAATATCTGTATTGGGTTTGAAAGTCAAGTCAAAAAGACCTGAAGCCAAAGCAAATACTCCATCAATCACATTTTCCAACTTAAAATAAGGCTTTAACATCTCATCATTCACTTCAAATAATTGAGTCTTTTGTTTCTCTGAAAAATAGGATAAATCCCAACGTTGGAGTGGTCCTGTAAGACCTAATGAATGGGCAAATTGCGTCAATTCTTCCATCTCTTTTTTCATAACAGGATATGAAAATTTGAGCAGTTCTTCTTCCAATTGATAAACATTTTGTTCATTTTCCGCCATTCTATCTTGCAATGCATAAGCGGCATACGTCTCAAATCCCAATAGTTGCGCAAGCTGTGTTCTGTATTTTAGAATACTTTTTATCGTTTCTTGATTATCAAACTGATCGTTATAAGCTCTTTGGTTATATCGCAGATAAAGTTCTTTGCGTAACTCTCTATTATCGGCGTAAGTCATGACAGCCGAATAACTCGGATAGGAAAGATCAAAAGCCCAACCTTCAAGGCCTTTTGATTTTGCTTTTTCTTTAGCTATTTGGAGGGATTGTTGGGGAATTCCTGATAATTCTTTTTCATCGAGCACATTTTTTACATAATCATTTGTCGAAGCCAACACATTTTCCCCAAAAAGGAGTGATAATTTGGAAAGTTCCACCGAAATTTCTCTAAACGTTTCTTTATCCTGAGGAGACAAATTGGCCCCACTATTAATAAATGCCTTATAAGTTTTATCAAGTAACATCGCTTGTTCAGTGGTGAGCTCACCGGGATTTTCATACACACTTTTCACTCTCCTAAAAAGAGGAGCACTCAAGTAAATGTCGTTAGAATATTCTGTTAGCATGGGACTAATTTCCCGAGCTAATTTTTGCAATTCAGGGGTTGTATTACAATAGTTCATGTTAAAAAATATTCCTGAAATTCTATTTAACAATCTTCCGGATGCATCCAATGCTTCAATTGTATTTCTAAAAGTCGGGAATTGCTTGGTCTGTTCAATTCTGCGAATTTCTTCTTTGGCCACTTTCAATGCATATTCAAAAGCAGGTAAATAGTGTTCATCCTTTATCAAGTCAAAAGGAGGTGTTTCATAAGGAGTATCCCAATTCATTAGTAAGGGATTGTTTTTCAAATGGTCCGGAATTTGGGCTTGCATTGAAAAAGTGATCATAAAAGCCATACAGGTCAAAATTAATTTTTTCATACTAAGTCTTTAATAATATTATTGAACATAAATACACCATTAAGTGCGTTTTTGTTTATGATTTTGCAAAGTTACAAAAATAATCAAACTGCTTTATTTTTTTTTATCTTTTATAATCAACACTTTATAAATTTTCAATAAAATCTTTTAACATTTATTAGGATACTAAAAAAAATATAGTGTACTTTTGCAAAATAATCAATTGGATAAAAGGCATGAAAAACCTCTACATCTTATCCGGATGCAACGGAGCGGGCAAAACAACCGTAGCTTACTCTATTTTACCGGAAATATTACAATGCAGAGAGTTTGTAAATGCCGATGAAATAGCCAAAGGATTATCCCCTTTTCAACCTGACAAAGTTACTTTTCAAGCAGGTAAAATCATGATAAAACGAATTAAATCCCTTATTGAACAAGGAAATGATTTTGCTATTGAAACCACATTATCAGCCATTACATATAAGCAAACGATTAAAGCTGCGCAAGCGAATGGCTATTATGTAACCATAATCTTTTTTTGGCTCAGCAGTATTGAGTTGGCAAAAGAGCGAGTCCGACTTCGCGTAAAAGAAGGTGGACACAATATTCCTGATAATGTGATTGAAAGACGATATATTAAAGGATTATATAATTTTTTTCATGTTTTCTTGTCCATTTGTGATAATGTTATGCTTTTTGATAACTCTGCCGAATCTCCTAAGTTAATCATGACAAAATCGAAAAATAAGCCCGAAGAGATTATTGATGTGCCAATTTATGATCAGATAAAATCCAGCTATGTCAGAAAAAGAACTTCAACGACTAAGGAGAGCCATTCTTAAAGGAGTTTGTGCATCTACCGAAAAGTTGTTTTATGACAAGAAGAAAAATAATTTCCCTATTGCAGTAATGGGGCATCAAGGCATACAAATTATTGAAGCTAAAGAACTTAATATTTCTTTCTTTACTTCTCAAAATAAAAATAAATAATTTCTTTTCTTTAATTTATATTAAACAATAATAATTAAAAATATAGCTATGAAAAAAATTCTTTGGAGCATTATTCTATCCTTACTTCTCTCATGGGCAAGAGCAGATGAAGGAATGTGGATTCCACTCCTTCTAAAATACAATGAAGCGGAAATGCAACAATTGGGTTTTAAATTATCCGCAGAAGATATATATAGTATCAACCAAAATAGTATGAAAGATGCTATTGTTCTTTTTGGGGGCGGATGTACGGGAGAATTAATCTCCTCAAACGGTTTGTTACTCACAAACCACCATTGTGGCTATTCTTATGTTCAGAAGTTGAGCTCTATGGAAAACAACTATCTTCGCGATGGATTTTGGGCAAAATCATTCGCAGAAGAGTTCCCAAATCCGGGATTAACCGTTACTTTTTTAGTCAGAATGGAAGATGTTACAAAAGCTGTTTTAGAAGGAGTTTCGGAACGCAGTACAGAAGATCAGCGTGAAGCAATTATTGCTAAAAATATTGCTAAAATCAAAACCGATGCCATTAAAGGAACACATTACGAAGCCGTTATCAAACCATTTTTTTATGGGAATCAATATTTTTTATTTATCAATGAAACATTTCAAGATGTAAGATTGGTTGGAGTTCCTCCGGAAAGCATCGGAAAATTTGGAGGTGATACAGACAATTGGGTATGGCCAAGACATACAGGCGATTTCTCTTTATATCGAATTTATACGGATAAAGAAGGCAAACCTGCTCCTTATCATCAAGATAATATTCCGATGAAACCGAAACAATTCTTCACGATTTCGTTGAAAGGAGTTGAAGAAAATGATTTTACCCTTGTTTTTGGCTATCCGGGCACGACCAAACAATTCCTCATTTCGGATGAAGTAAATATTATTTCTAATATTCAAAATCCCATAGCCATCAAAGCAAGAGGAATTCGTTTGGATGCAATGAAATATTGGATGGACCAATCTCCTGAAATCCGCTTGATGTATTCGGCCAAAGCTAATTCAATATCAAATGGTTGGAAAAAATGGATAGGCGAAAACAAAGGGCTTTCCGATATGGAAGTCATCAATAAGAAAAAAGCTGAAGAAGAAGAATTTATACAATGGATTAATGAACAGCCCGAACGCGTGGAAAAATACGGGGCAATTTTAAATAATATGCATAATTTATATGCCACATATCAAAATAATATCCAAATTAACACCTATAATCAAGAAACCTTTTTAGGCATTGAAATCTTACGATTTATTTACTCCAATATGACTCCTGTAATTTTTGCAGCCAAAGAGGGCAAAGAATCTCCTGAAAAATTTGCTGCAGCCAAAGAAAAATTACTGATTCAAACACAGCAATTTTGGAAAAATTATGATTATAATATTGACAATGAATGTTTTATTAAACTTCTCTCCTACTATTTCTCTACTCAGGAACCAAATTTAATTCCGACTTCTTTACAAAAATACCTTAATATTTCCGAAAATTCGTTAAGTAAAATATGGGATAATCTGTATTTTAAAGCACCCTACTACACGCATCAGGAAAAATTCCTCAATTTTATTAAAAATGCAGCTCCTAAAGATTTTATTAAATTGGAACAAAGTGAAATTTTCAATCTGTTGATGCCGATTATTGAACAGTATTTTGCAAATTATGACAAGATGAGCGAAATACAGAAAAAATTAGACAAACAGTATCGTCTATATGTAAATGCTTTAATGGAAAAGGAACAGAATAAAACCTTTTATCCGGATGCCAATCTTACCATGCGTGTAACCTATGGACAAGTTAAGGGGTTTTCGCCGGCTGACGGAAAAGAATATGTCTACTACACGACACTTGACGGAATAATCGAAAAGGAAAACCCTGATATTTATGATTATCAGGTTGCCCCCAAATTAAAATCTTTGTATGAATCAAAAGATTATGGACAATATGCTAACAAAAAAGGAGAATTACCGGTTGCTTTCATTGCAAGTAACCATACTACCGGAGGGAATTCCGGAAGTCCTGTCATCAATGGGAACGGGGAATTAATCGGTATTAATTTTGACCGTGTTTGGGAAGGAACCATGAGTGATATTCATTACGATGTCAGTCGCTGCAGAAATATTAGTCTGGATATGCGTTATCTCCTGTTTATTATTGATAAATTTGCGGGAGCCCAAAACATTATGGAAGAACTCACCATAAGTAAATAGCTATTATTCAACCATAAACAACATTAATGTTATGATTAGTTTTGAAAAAATAGATAAATATTCTTTAAGATATGCATTCTTATTTTATTATGTAAGATTTGTTCATCGATACATCTATAATTCAGATTATCGGGTTCTTGGGGGAGAGAATATTCCTCCGAAAGGAACTCCTACCCTTGTCATCAGCAACCATCAAAATGGCTTATTAGATGCCTTAGGAATCATTTTTGCTTTTAGAGATGGTCGTCAACCTGTATTTATAGCTCGGGCAGATATTTTTAATAACCCTATTGCCGCAAAGTTGCTTAGATTTCTTAAAATCATGCCTGCATTCAGAATAATGGATGTTGCAAGAAATGAAGTAGGTAAAAGTAATATAACTTTTTTACGTGCAGCAAGAGTTTTGATGGAAGGTGGAACAGTCGCTATTTTTCCTGAGGCGGGGCATGAAGAGACACATCATTTGGGAACATTTAAAAAAGGCTTCCCAAGAATTGCTTTTAAGGCTGAAGAAGAGTCCGATTATAATTTAAATTTACAGATTCTACCGGTTGCCAATCACTATTCGAATTACATTAATTTCAGACAAAAAAAGGTAATAGTCATAGGAAAGCCTTTCGGATTTTCAGAATTTTTTGAGACCTATAAAAACAAACCTAATGATGCGTATATTGCTCTTAATGAGAAATGTAGAGCTGTAGTTAAAGAGATGATGCTTGATGTGGAAGATCTGACAAATTACGATTCTTATCGGACAATCAGCGAGATTATACGTCCCACTTACTTTAAACATTTCGGCAAAAAAAGTTCTTATTTCCCAAATCATTTATTTGCGGACAAAGAGATTACTGCTCATTTAGACAGATATCGGGAAGATAATCCGGAAGATTTTACCAAACTTATGAAAAAAACGTCTGAATACAACGAAATTACGAGAGATTTACGATTGAGAAACTGGCTTATCGGGAAAAAAACGACCTTGGGAAAGACACTATTTGCAACTCTATGTTTTCTGATTACATTTCCAATATATCTGTTTGGATTGCTTCACAACTTCATTCCTTTTTTCGCACCAAGTATTTTCACAAAAAAGATTAAAGATCACATGCTTCATTCCTCATTCAACATTGTAGTTGGAGCACTCTTTTCATTTCCACTGTTCTATTTACTCTATTTTATTGTCTTTTGGATTGTAAGTGATAGTTTTATATATTCCATCGTATATTTATCAGCCGTTTTAGGCTCTCTTTTATTTTTTTATTATTATCGGGTTGGAGTCATTAAACTTGTCGCAACGTGGCGCTATTTAAGATACAAAAGAAAGAAAGATACTCAAATTGAACGACTTCTCGAATTAAGAGCATATATAAAAACAGTTATGCAAGACCTCCTTTTTCATAAATAAAAAATTTAATTATAAATAATTAAGGTTTTTTGCTAGTAAAAAGGTTATTTATTTGAGAAAAAAAGATTACATTTGCCCCCGAAATATAAGGGGGCTTTATTTATGATTATCAATTTATATCTATAATTAATATATTAAAAATCAACGTTTTAACATCCAAAAATCAGAGTATGGAAAAAATTAAGTCATTAGCCGATTTGAAGAAAAAAAGAGAAGATCTTCAATCCAATCTCAAGCTACGTGAGCAAGGAGATAACATTGAGAACATGATTCAGATCAAGGTTGCAATGGCAACATGTGGGATTGCATCCGGAGCCAAACAAGTGATGGAAGTAATCATTAATGAGTGTAACAAACGGAACATTCCGGCAGTAGTAACCCAGACAGGCTGTATGGGCTATTGCTATGCGGAGCCTACCGTTGAAGTTCAAAAGCCCGGTGAGGAGCCTATTGTGTTCGGCTACATTAGCCCTCTCAAAGCTGAGGAATTGGTTACGAAATATATCGTCGGAAATGAATTACTTGACGGTATTATCCCTGTTAATTACGAAAAAATTGATAATAAATAAAAGGAGGTCATTACATGTCAAATTACAAGTATCACATTCTAATTTGCGGAGGCACAGGGTGTGCGGCATCACAAAGCACACAGATAAAAGCAAATTTTCAGCAAAAAATAGCTGAGCAGAACTTATCAAATGATGTTCAAATTGTAACTACGGGTTGTTTTGGATTTTGTGAAAAGGGCCCCATCGTTAAAATATTACCGGATAACACTTTTTATGTACAAGTAACTCCAGAAGATGTTAGCGAAATAATCAATGAACACATTATTAAAGGAAGAAAAGTAGAAAGACTTCTTTATATTGATCCTAAATCGAATAAGCATACGGAAGATTCCAAACACATGGGATTTTACAAAAAACAGCTACGTATCGCCTTAAGAAATTGTGGATTTATCAATCCTGAAAACATTGACGAATATATTGCGAGAGACGGTTATGCTGCTTTATCTCAAGTATTAGAAGACAACGATCCTCAAAAAACCATAGATATAATTAAAAAATCAGGACTTAGAGGTCGTGGTGGCGGTGGATTTCCCACGGGATTAAAATGGGAAATTGCCAGTAAAAATAAGGCAGATCAAAAATATATGATTTGTAACGCGGACGAGGGTGACCCGGGAGCTTTCATGGATCGTTCCATTTTAGAGGGCGACCCGCACTCTATAATAGAAGCAATGACTATTGGTGGATTTTGCATCGGAGCTACTAAAGGTTTGGTATATATTCGTGCCGAATATCCGCTTGCAATTGAACGTCTCCAAATTGCATTAAAACAAGCTCGTGAATATGGTCTTTTGGGAACTAATATTATGGAGTCCGGTTTTGATTTTGACATTGAACTTCGCTACGGAGCAGGTGCATTTGTTTGTGGAGAAGAAACCGCATTAATTCATTCCATGGAAGGACATCGTGGAGAACCCACTTTTAAACCACCATTCCCTGCACAAGAAGGATATTTAAAAAAACCTTCAAACGTAAACAATGTTGAAACTTTCGCCAATATACCGGTAATCATTCTCAAAGGATGGGAATGGTTTTCTTCTATAGGCACTGAAAAATCTAAAGGCACAAAAGTTTTTGCTCTTGCAGGACAAATAAATAATGTCGGACTTATTGAAGTTCCGATGGGAATTACCCTTAGAGAAGTAATTTATGAAATTGGTGGCGGCATCAAAGGAGGAAAAAAATTCAAGGCCGTACAAACCGGTGGCCCTTCAGGTGGCTGTTTAACGGAAAAATTCCTTGATACTCCTATTGATTATGACAACTTGATAGCTGCAGGTTCCATGATGGGTTCCGGAGGTATGATTGTAATGGATGAAACCAGTTGTATGGTTTCCGTAGCTAAATTTTACCTTGACTTCACCGTAGAAGAATCTTGCGGAAAATGTGCTCCTTGTCGTATCGGAAATAAGAGGTTATATGAACTTCTTGACAAGATAAGTATAGGAAAAGGCACCATGGAAGATCTTGATTTATTAAAGAACTTAAGTAAGGTAATAAAAGATACTGCATTATGCGGATTGGGACAAACCTCTCCAAATCCTGTTCTGTCCACTATTGATAATTTCTGGGATGAATATGTAGCCCACGTAACGGATAAAAAATGTCCTGCCGGTCAATGTAAAGCATTAAAAAGCTACCATATAGATCCTGAAAATTGTATCGGTTGCGGCGCTTGTGCACGTAACTGTCCGGTTGGAGCTATCCGCGGGGAAAAGAAGATGCCGCATGAAATCAACCAAGCACTTTGTATCAAATGTGGTACTTGCTACGAAAAATGTAAGTTTAATGCAATATTTATCAAATAGAAAGGAAACTATAATGGATCAAATCAAATTAAATATAGATAATAGAGAAGTGATCGTGCCCAAAGGCACAACCATTCTTAAAGCTGCTCAACAAATCGGGATTGAGATTCCAACGCTATGTCATTTCGAATTAAAAGGCATGAATATCCACAACAAACCCGGTGGATGTCGTATTTGTGTTGTAGAAGTTGAAGGAAGAAGAAATTTAGCTCCGGCATGTGTAACAGAATGTACTGAAGGAATGGTTGTTAAAACCAATTCTATGCGAGTACTTAATTCCAGACGCACAGTATTGGAACTTATCCTTAGCGACCACCCTGCAGATTGTTTAAAATGTGCTAAGAGCGGAAATTGTGAATTACAAGACTTGGCAATTCGTTTTGGAATCAGAGAAATTCCTTTTGAAGGAGAGCAATCAAGTTACCAAATTGAAATCACACCGGCCATCATTCGAGACATGAATAAATGTATCATGTGCCGCAGATGTGAAATGATGTGTAACGAATTCCAAACAGTTGGTGCTTTATCAGCCATCGAACGCGGATTCCCTGCAGTTGTTTCAACGGCATTCAATCAAGAGTTACTTTCATCTCCATGTACTTTCTGCGGACAATGCGTTGCGGTATGTCCTGTAGGTGCATTAACCGAAGTAGACCATACGCCGAAAGTGGTACGCGCTATTGCAGATGAAAGAAAAACAGTCGTTGTTCAAGTCGCCCCTGCCGTTCGTGTTGCTCTTGGAGAAGAATTCGGAATGAAACCCGGAACCATTGTAACCGGCAAATTGACTTCTGCATTGAAACAACTTGGGTTTGATTACGTTTTTGACACCGATTGGAGTGCTGACTTAACCATTATGGAAGAAGGCACCGAATTAATTGCACGTCTTACCAAGTATTTAAACGGAGATAAAGATGTAAAATTACCATTATTAACCTCTTGTTGTCCTGCATGGGTTAATTTCTTTGAACATCAATTCCCGAATTTGCGCGAAATTCCTTCGACTGCAAAATCGCCTCAACAGATGTTCGGAGCTATTGCAAAATCATACTTCGCCGATAAAATCGGAGTAAACAGAGAAAATATGATCGTAGTTTCTGTTATGCCTTGTTTGGCTAAGAAATATGAATGTGGACGGGATGAATTTAAAGTGAACGGCAATCCTGATGTAGATTATTCTATTTCTACTCGTGAGTTAGCCCACCTCATTAAATCTGCCAACATCGATTTCAATGCACTTCCTGAGGTTGAATTTGACAGCCCTTTAGGAGAATCAACAGGTGCAGGAGTAATCTTCGGAACAACAGGGGGGGTTATCGAAGCAGCATGCCGTACAGCATATGAGTTAATCACTAAAAAACCTCTTCCTAAAATCGATTTTAAAGAACTTCGTGGATTAGAAGGAATTCGGAAAGCCACTATTAATTTTGACGGAGTTGAAATCAATATAGGTATTGCTCATGGTTTAAGTAATGCACGTAAATTACTGGAAGAAATTGAACGCGGTGAATCACAATTCCATGCAATAGAAGTAATGGCATGTCCCGGTGGATGTATTGATGGTGGAGGCCAACCATTACACCATGGAAATAGTGATATTATTAAAGCTCGTTGGGAAGCAATTTATGAAGCAGACAGAAATATGCCTATTCGTAAATCTCATGAAAATCCATCAATTCAAGCTATTTACAAAGAATTTCTAGGAGAACCCTGCGGACACAAATCTCATGAGTTATTACACACTCATTATTTTGATCGCAAGAAAGCCATAGAAATCGATTTAGATTAATTAACCCATTATTAATTTCTTAAATGTTAGAATCATGTCAAGTATTAAAATAAAAATAAAAAAAGAAAACAGGGAAAAAATTGTTGAAATCTGCAATCGTTTCCATAATAATCCGGGGGAATTAATCAATGTGCTACATCAAACCCAGGATTTTCTAGGCTATCTTCCTGCGGAAGCGCAAGAAGTGGTTGCAGAACAACTCAATATTCCCACAGCAAAAGTTTATGGTGTTGTATCCTTTTATTCATTTTTCTCTATGATCCCAAAAGGAAAATATCCCATTTCCGTATGCATGGGGACTGCCTGTTATGTTCGTGGTGCCGAAAAAGTATTGGATGAGTTTAAAAACATCTTAAAGATTAAAGTTGGTGAAACTGATGCATCAGGGAAATTTTCACTGGCTTCTCTTCGTTGTGTCGGAGCGTGCGGACTAGCACCTGTTGCATTAATTGGCAGCAAAGTATATGGTCGCCTTGCTCCTGATGATATCAAGAAAATAATCAGTGAATATGATGACTGCGAATGTAATAAGTAAACTTTAACTTATTCCTATCTTAAAAATCCCGGATCTTTAATTGATTCGGGATTTTTTTTTATAACTAGATTGACGTTGCTAAAATATCAAAAATTCAGATTATAAATATAGAATAAAAATAACTCTGACGGAGCTCCGGGAGCTTACATACTATTAGAGGATATAGTAAGAAGGGTTCCCGGAGAATTGAGTTGAAGTGGCCGCAGGAGACAGGGTGGTAAAACAAAAACTGCAAATGTCTGTTGTCCGCAGCCCACATCATATTCATTAAATAGATAACTCTATTCAGGGTATTCTCCCGGGCGGGCGAATAATCCGTCAGAATATCAGATTCAATTTGGCCATAAAGAGAGCAATTCCAAAGCGTATCGGCTTTTGTTGCATTCACATTAATGCTATTATTCCTTTTATGAAGAAAAAAATGTTTCATGCCGGAAATGTTTTTATCTTTTTTGGCTAATAAAAAATATAAATAAAAAGCGAATTAAAAGTTCCGTTTTTTTTGGAGGACGTTTTTTTCACCCCAAATATGAGCATCATATCTCAAATTAAGATTCTGTTCAACCATTTATCCCCTATTTATCTTACAGAATCAATGATTTAAAAAAGAAAAAATCAATAATCGGAGAAGAAAAAATTCGCAAAAAAAAATATACCATTGATAATTTGCGGTCTAAATGAAGAAAATAAAAGGACGATTCTTTCGGTCTAAACCATGAAAAGCACTTTTTTTTCGCATAATTTACAAAAAAAAGTGTTTTTTACATAATTTAAATCACTATTGTCCGATAAAAAGTTATAAAGTAAGGGGGTAATTTTTCAATCCACCCCCATTACTCTTTTTTGTAGTTTTGTATCGACCAAAATATAAACCTACAATGAGCAAAAATA
>JAKIZI010000219.1 GCA_022708105.1 Bacteroidota bacterium | reverse complement strand
TCGCAGTCATTTGTAACAAAAGAATTGACGAGCTCCCAACCGTCTTTACCAAGCATATTCATTTCTGCTTCACATTTACGTTCGTTTACAGACACATCGATAATACCTCTGTGGATTTCGAATTTGAGCATTTTGAATTCCCATTGCATGTTAATACCTCCTTAAAGCATAGATTTTGTATAGGTTTGAGAATCACATTATTCATCATCTAAAGTTGCATCAATGGTTTCTCTTTTTAATTTAAAAAACTCAGGTAACATAATTGATAATCATTTTTCTGCTTGCCATACAACCCGCAACATACATTTCCTGAGAAAGAATTACTGTAACTTGTGGGGGGAGAAAATAATAGCTGTGCCTTATAGCAAATGCCATTACGGTGTCATTCTTTAGTAAGCGGATTGCCGCAGGCGAAACATGTTCCTTGAAAATTCTTTTTAACAATGGCAGATTACTAGAAATAAAATCTTTTGTTTTTGCATAGGTCATTATGACTTTTTGAGTATTTGATTTATGGGTTACAGTCTCTTTCTTCTGCTTCTTGTTCGCAGTAGTCTTTTGATCTTTTTGCTTCTTACTATTT
>JAKIZI010000218.1:343-584 GCA_022708105.1 Bacteroidota bacterium | reverse complement strand
ATCATCGAAAACACATGCTTTCCCGGCTACGGGTCAATCGAGATTTTTCTATATTATAAAAAAGAAACGCCCGTAGAAAAACTTATAGAAAGTTTATGGAAAGCGGTCGGGCATTACAATATTTTTTCCAGCCGGTTGATTATGATTGACGACAACAAATTCGCCTTACAATACTGCACGGATGGTATGATCGTCAATGTTTTGCCGCCCGTGGATGTTGCCTCCGATAATATTAACATCG
>JAKIZI010000218.1:0-270 GCA_022708105.1 Bacteroidota bacterium | reverse complement strand
CCTTGAAAGACGGCATACTGGGCGCCATCAGCTGTTCGCACGCGCTGGTTGACGGAATTTCATTGATGCTGTTCTTATACGTATGGGGCTGCATTATTGAAGGCAGGGATTTTCCCCCTCCATCACCTCAAAGATTATTCAAGGGCCATCCCGTAAGCGTTGATGAAATTGATACGATATTTATTCCTCCGCTGGCCGCATTAAGCCCTGAAATTCAGAATCGGGTCCAATCCTCCCAAGGCATAAAAACATACACCACCGGGGAATACC
>JAKIZI010000217.1:280-590 GCA_022708105.1 Bacteroidota bacterium | reverse complement strand
AGCGGTGGAGCGTAACAATAAAAATTATTCCCAAAATCAAACTTTATATCGAAAACGACAGGAAATAAACGAACACATCTTTGGCACCATCAAACGAAAGTGGGGATATTATTATACAAACTTAATAGGACTGGAAAAAGTAAACGGTGAATGGAGCTTTATTATGTTGAACTATAACATCAAACGAGTCTTGAACATTTTTACATTAGATGATTTATTGCTAACACTCAAAAATTGGAAGCCAAAATACAGCAAGGAGTGGCTTTTAGCTTTCATAGCGACGCATTTTAACCGCATTATACGCTTCAAC
>JAKIZI010000217.1:0-270 GCA_022708105.1 Bacteroidota bacterium | reverse complement strand
GCAGCTTGATTTTTGAATGTGCTATAAAGGCTTCAAAGCAATTCTGATGAAATTTTAAAATCTGTTTTTGGAGAAAATTAAATGGGAAGAGAGTTTTTTCACAACCTGACGGTTCTCAGCTATACGCAGGCAGGGATTTTAACCACTGAACTTCCTACGAAGAACTGAACTGCAAATATAGCACTTTTCTGTCCTACGAAGCACGAAACCCCTGCTTGCTTATAGGTGATGTGCTTGTTGCGCAACTAAGGTACGAATGTTAATTAATAT
>JAKIZI010000216.1:279-592 GCA_022708105.1 Bacteroidota bacterium | reverse complement strand
AAAGAGTAAAGCTACTCATCATATCGGAAAAAACAAAGTTGGCATATTAATTGTTAGGAGTAAATATGTTTTTACAAAGTTATTGCAATAGTGATTTAGAACAATTGACTGATAAGGCAAGAACGCTGTGGGAATATGATTTTGATTCAACACCAAAAAGAATCAAACGCAGAACTAACGTAATCAAAGAGACCATACCGCTGCAGGCAATATACCGTATGGTTAAAGAAGATTGGTTAAATACAGACTTCAGTCGTTATAATTTCCCTTTTCAAAGTAGCAATTTCTCAAGTGTTCTTGGCCTCAGCAATGA
>JAKIZI010000216.1:0-235 GCA_022708105.1 Bacteroidota bacterium | reverse complement strand
TTCTTCCCGAAAAGAAGCTTCGCTGGTGGGAGACCACATGGTTCAATATTACATCTTGGACATTTGGGGCGTTAGGACTCATATTGACAATACTTCAATTGCGTTCCTAACAAGTCGCTAAAGCCGATCGCTACGCTCCGGCTTAGCTTTTCGTTGGGCTTAAC
This sequence comes from Bacteroidota bacterium, assembly GCA_022708105.1. GTDB lineage: Bacteria > Bacteroidota > Bacteroidia > Bacteroidales > WCHB1-69 > DUOL01. The sequence goes on along the minus strand of JAKIZI010000216.1, from coordinate 71 downwards.
AAAATATAAGGAGTAGCAGTATGTCAATGGGATTTGTAAGTACGGCAAAACGAGGCCAGCACTTTGATTTA
>JAKIZI010000215.1 GCA_022708105.1 Bacteroidota bacterium | reverse complement strand
ATGACCAACAGATGTATTGAAAGCAGCATAGAAATAAATGCGTTCTGGATGCATGTTTCGACGGTTAAAAACACCCAATGGAAAAATTTTGCGGAACTGAAAGCCGTTTACCCGAAAACGGACTATATAGGCAATGACCGTTATGTATTCAACATCAAAGGTAACAAATACAGGATTGTAACCATGATTCGGCATTGTTAATAAAGTATAGCTAAATCATTATTCCATTTAAACATTAATTGTTATGTATCATAAGATCGTTTACACTTCTAAGCGAGGAAAGTGTATCAGGAGTTCGTTTACGTTCTAATCAAGGGAATGTATCACAGGTTCGTTTACACAACCCCATGGGGTTGGCCGACTGTTAGGACAGTCAAAATATCAGGAGTTCATTTACACGTTGTTTATTTTGGAAGAAACATCGGGAAAGGGAAAATATGATAAACGATCTTATGATATTTATCAAGTATGGCATTCGCATGCTGGAGGATGCGGCTGAAGCGCTGGGTGCGGAGTACAAGGGACAGAAATGCGGCACATTTGGAGAATTTGCCTGCTTGTCGTTCAACGGCAACAAGATGATCACTACATC
>JAKIZI010000214.1 GCA_022708105.1 Bacteroidota bacterium | reverse complement strand
TTAAGGTCTGTCTTTAGTGATAATTAGCACGGGAGAGAATTCTAAAATCGAGATATTAGGCGATTTTATCATTGGTGATGGCGTTAGAATCCATACTAGAAAAAATGGTTTATTATCAATAAAAGGTAAAAAAATGAATCTGCATCAGGACTAACAGCTAATACTTTAATAATAGTCTATAAAAAAATTACAATAGGCATGGACTTTCTTTGTGCATGGGATGTATTTATTTCTGATTCGGATTGGCATACTATATTAGGCCAAAATTATCAAAAAGACATAACGATAGGCGATCATGTATGGATCGCTAATAACAACCAGATTTTAAAAGGTTCCATTATTGGTAATAGTTGTATTGTTGCAAGTTTTTCAAAAGGTTGCAACAAAATTTATCCTGACAATGTACTAGTTGCTGGCATTCCTGCAAAAATTATCAAAACAAATATTGAATAGAACAGAGACATTATCTAATAAGATGAATGAGAAAGAAAAAACAAGTTATAGATCCATTTTCAGGGCAACTTCACTTTTTGGCGGTGTGCAGGTTTTCAATATCATTATCGCCATTATTCGATCCAAAATAGTAGCGGTGC
>JAKIZI010000213.1 GCA_022708105.1 Bacteroidota bacterium | reverse complement strand
ACTTGTCAATTCTTTTTCTTTTAGCGTGGAGAAAAATTTTGAAATTCTTCTCTTGAGTTGGCTTTGCAAGCTCTTTTAAAAACTTTGGTTCAGCGTTGATTGGTGCGGTTTTTAAATGTGCTTGCAAATGCGTTGGCTATTTCTTTTTTGTTTTAGGTTTTACTTCTTTCTTGTCTTCATTTTCTGAAACATTTATTATCGTTTCGTCTCCTGCAATATTTCTAACTTTCATTCTTAAAGGTCTCTTTTCAAATGTTATTTTCCCATTCCAAAAGTCTTTTGATTTTTTACCATTGATTGCCAAATAGCCGTTCTTGTCAATTTTTATTTCATAGTCACTTTTCCAAATACCTTCTGAATTGCTACAATCAAGTGAAATCATTTCGATTAATTCCAGTCCGTTGTCGCTTATTTCAATTGGAACGAATTTTTTCTTTTTAGTTTTTTCTTCGGGTTCATCATCTCCATTGTTGCCGTTTTCAGTATCTCCGTTTTCATCATTCTCTTCATCACCATTTTCGCTTATTGTAAGTTGTTCTGCCTTTTTACTGTTTAATCCTTTCTTTTGATTGTATTCATCAATTTTCTGCATTAAA
>JAKIZI010000212.1 GCA_022708105.1 Bacteroidota bacterium | reverse complement strand
TGGTCCCATCGTCTAGTGGTTAGGACGCTGGCCTCTCACGCCGGAAACCGGGGTTCAACTCCCCGTGGGACTACCAATAACAGCGTGTAATATTAATAACATAGAAATCGCTTATAAAATTGTATGCCCCGTTTCAGGAGTTGACGGCTTCTGAGACGGCTTTTTCATTTTTTAAAGCTTTCCCCGACTCTGTTAATTCCCTTTGTATGAAATGGAAAACCTGCCCTTTTTGTTGAGATAACGCTTCCAATGCAGGACGGATGCTTTCAATTCCCAATGACTTGATATATTTTGCCGTAGTTGTTGCACTTTGATGTCTCAAGACTGTTTGAATATCGGCAACAGTATAACCAAGCTTATACAGGGTTGATGCTGTCAGGTGACGTATGGAATGAAAACCAAACGGTTTTACTTTGGCCCGTTCACATAGCTTCCTCATAAAGTGCTGTCTATGTTTAAAGGGTTGACCATAGACTTCTCTGCAAAAGTTTTGCTCCTCCAAACAGAGAAACACATGGACAGCATCCTTAATAGGTATGTTCTCTTTCCACCAGAGGAATGCTTCTTTCAGTACTTTAGTCATCGGCAACAAATCAAAC
>JAKIZI010000211.1 GCA_022708105.1 Bacteroidota bacterium | reverse complement strand
ATATTTGTTGGCATATCGGAAAGCCGACAAAGATTTGGAACTTGTTATGATTGGCTCTCATGAAAATTACTATCGTGATCTCAAAAGCTACTTTAAAAGCAAACAAATCGAGTAACAAGGTCGCTCAAGCCGATCGCCGCTTCGCGGCTCCAGCTTATCTATGCAATACATAAAGAGAATAGGCATGAGAAGGCTAATAATGAAGAACAGGAGGAGAAAATTCATATGATTAAACGAACTGTTACAATGATCGCCATTTTGGCCTTTGTGCTCGGCGCGGGTGTTTGTTTTGCCGAGCCTGCTATTCCAAACTTAGTGGGAACATGGACTGTAAAGGCTGAGGGTGCTGTCCTTCTCAAAGGAACTGGTTCCGGGTCAAAGACCCATCACAGTGGTGAGTTCAGCACCCTTACTGCCGAAGCTGTCGTGACCAAACAACAGGGGAGAATTCTTCATGGAACCTTTAAATCGCCAAGGGCAACCGAGAGCTTCATTGCCGCCATTGGACTGGATAACAAAAGCTTTTATTATGCCGACGAGGATGGAACAATAGAGGGCAAGATTATAAGTAGAGACAAAATGGCAATAATTTATCGTCACGTA
>JAKIZI010000210.1:373-608 GCA_022708105.1 Bacteroidota bacterium | reverse complement strand
CCTTGCTTGGTTGCGCCATCCAACGAACGCCGAAAGAAGGGCACAAGTATTCCTGAGAAAACTTCTCCTTGATGGAACGTGATCCCACCTCCTGGTTTCTCTTCCAGCCGGAAATAGTGCTCACCATCGAATAGACCAGGCAGTAAGAGCTTCCCTTTCCATCGAAGCTCGCGATTTGGTTCTGCCGCGAGCACAGTCGGTCGGAACTGCATGCCATTTGCGTCCGGCGGTTGAA
>JAKIZI010000210.1:0-243 GCA_022708105.1 Bacteroidota bacterium | reverse complement strand
GCTTCAATTTCGATCTGGGTTTCGAGTCTGTGCATTTTTTCTCCGTTCGTGATTATCAAGCGACAAAAGTAAAGAAGCGTCCGTTCATGACGCCCAACGACGAAGTGAGCCGGAGCAGCCCAGCGGGCTGCGATCGGCTCTACTTATTTGTTGGGTTATTCAATATCAAATAAGTTTTTCATTATATCATTCCAAAATACTTCATTGATTGTTCTATAAGTATTCTTTTTCCTGCTGGACAGG
>JAKIZI010000020.1 GCA_022708105.1 Bacteroidota bacterium | reverse complement strand
CTAAGCGGTTCTAACAAAACAAGGAAACGACAAGCGGTTTTGCAAGAACCGCTAAGCTGCTTGGCATTCACAGCACCACCGCCTCTGCTTTTTGCCGGGCCTGCGCGCGGGCTTCGTGGCGAATGATATGGGAATTTACGGAGCTCAAAATGTTTATTTAATAATGATGTTTGTGAAAAAATAACCGGAAAAATTCTATGATAATGAAAGAATCAACATGGAACGGACTGCAGCTCCGTAGGAGCGGTATATCAATAGAAAATACAGAAGAGCGAAATATTTCAAGCTCCGTAGGAGCGGCACAATTCCACACATTTACCATATTCATCACACCGTTTCACGGCAGATGGTATGGTAATTTGTTGGGAATTGAAAATTATCGTTTTTTTTCTTTCGTACTTTTGTCTTGATACAAAAGTACCAAAAAATCAAGGCAAAAAGAATGCCACCCGCTCTGCCAAGCAGCTAAGCGGTTCTAACAAAACAAGGAAACGACAAGCGGTTTTGCAAGAACCGCTAAGCTGCTTGGCATTCACAGCACCACCGCCTCTGCTTTTTGCCGGGCCTGCGCGCGGGCTTCGTGGCGAATGATATGGGAATTTACGGAGCTCAAAATGTTTATTTAATAATGATGTTTGTGAAAAAATAACCGGAAAAATTCTATGATAATGAAAGAATCAACATGGAACGGACTGCAGCTCCGTAGGAGCTGTATATCAATAGAAAATACGGAAGAGCGAAATATTTCAAGCTCCGTAGGAGCGGCACAATTCCACACATTTACCATATTCATCACACCGTTTCACGGCAGATGGTATGGTCATTTGTTGGGAATTGAAAATTATCGTTTTTTTTCTTTCGTACTTTTGTCTTGATACAAAAGTACCAAAAAATCAAGGCAAAAAGAATGCCGCCCGCTCTGCCAAACCGCTAAGCGGTTCTAACAAAACAAGGAAACGACAAGCGGTTTTGCAAGAACCGCTAAGCTGCTTGGCATTCACAGCACCGCCGCCTCTGCTTTTTGCCCGGCCTGCGCGCGGGCTTCGTGGCAGAGATAGTTCTTTTTTGATTAGGGGGCTTACTTTTTGAAAAACAAAATCGTTTACTTGATTATCAAGGACTTCTGATTGTTTTTGATGGTTTTTATTTTTTACCGGACAGCAATAATTTGTATTCCTAACGATTTTATGCAGAATTGATTAGGAGGTTAACCATGCGACACCGAAAAGGTCGAACATCTCTTCCGCATCTGTATTTCTATAAAAGGTTGTAGATTATCGATAACAGAATCAAATGAGGAACTCAACCTATTGACTTTGGGAACTCGGCCTGTTGACTTTGGGAACTCAACCTATTGACTTTGGGAACTCGGCCTGTTGACTTTGGAAACTCGGCCTGTTGACTTTGGAAACTCGGCCTGTTGACTTTGGGAAAGAGAAAAATCTTTAAGTTTTTGTGATCATATCGCCTCCCGTTCTTGCGGACTTGGAGCCGGGCACCGACGGCAAACAGCCGACACGCCCTGATAAATAAAATAATATAAAAAATACAGATACTTGAAGGTATCTCAAGGAATAAGTTAATAAATTTAATGTTTGATTAAAAAATTTATCCTAAATTTTCTATAATATTAAAAAAAGATTTATATTTGCGACTCAAGTTTGTATGAATATAAAATTGAACCCTTATGCAAGACCTGTAAAGCAGCAAGAACAGGAAAATTTTTATTACTATGAAAAAAATATTCTTTATTATTACACTTTGTGTTGTTTGTGCAACAAGTTACGGACAAGATGTTCCAGATTCCAATGAGACAAATGAAGTGATAATAATTAAACCTTCTTGGAACATGTTAAAATACTATTCTAAATATGCCATACAAGAGTATTTGCAAGTGCCAATGTACATAAGAGATCATTATGACCATGGAATAGACTTGATGAAAATAGGCTGCGGAACGATTGTAGTCGGGACTCTTTCCTGTATTTATGCAACAATAATGTTTGCGACAAAGATTAATCCCACAGGAGCGATTGTTGCAATGGGTATAGGTGCTTCGCTTATAAGTGTTTCCATTCCATTGTTTTGTTTTGGAAGTCATACCAAACGAGAGTCAAATGTAATGTATCAATTGTATCGTGATCACAAAATGCACATGATAAATTATCATTAATTCTACAAAAACTGATTGTTCAGACTATCTTGAGGATTTACAGAATTTATCGGGCATTAACTTTACTTATTTTTAAATGAAGTTGGTATCCCTCTCCCTGAATCCTAAGAAAATAGAGTCCCGGAGGATAGCGGGTTAAATCAAAATCAATTTGAGGTTGCATAAAGAAGTTGTGCTGTCCCTTCCATAACAAACTCGACTGTGTATTATACAGGGAAACCTGAACCCACTCATTTTGTTGTTGATCCACAAATACTGAAATTTTTGATGTAGCAGGATTCGGAAAAAGGGAATAGGCAGGACTATTCCGGTACTCTTCTACAGGAAGATAGTGACTGGTCGGGGTAATCGGGGTCAGATTACTGTCTAACTTACAAATCAAGATATCGGAAAGATGCGTTCCTAATGAAGTGGTTGTTCCAATCAGGATAAAACCGCCGTCATTCGTAGGAATTACTTGGGAAAGGATATCTGATTTTTGGTACCCTGTTCCGGAGCGTACTACACTTCTCTTAAATGCATAATCGCCTCCTCTATAAAGGTGTAGTATAATCGTCGGCTTATAGTAGGAATTTCCTTCTGCATTAACGCCCACAATAAGATCTCCATTGGCGGCAATGCCCATAGAAGAATATTCATCGTCGGCATGTTGCCATATAGGGTAATCTACATAGCTGCTATACAAAGAATTTCCGGCGGAATCAAAAAGAATCAAATAGAAATCTTTATATTCCAAATCATCATACATACGTGTATAACCGATGGTAACGACTTTTCCGAAAGGATCCCGAAAGGCTTGTGTGGAAACCGCTTTATTTCTTATCGCTCCGTACTGTACATGATGATGATTTTCTCCGTTAAAGTTCATCAAAGAATAGAATGGAACAGAATCATTGGTAATCAAATTCTGCTGGAATCCTGATACCAGCATCAATGAATCACTCCATAGAGAAACAGAGGTAAATCCGTCATCCCCGGGCAATTCACTTTTAATCACAGACAAAGATTGTCCGGTTTCGGAAAGTTTAACCCAAAGAGCATCTACGGAAGTCGTATCGGTATCATAGGTTTCTCCGACCATCACAATTTCCCTGTTCGGCAATTCCAGCAACTGTCGGGAAAAGCTCCAATCATTACATGGAAGGACAAACGTCCATTTTACATTAAAAAGAGAATCCACCCGCATCACAAAAGGTTGATACGGCGTATTGTCATTTTTAACTTCTCCGGTAATTAACAAATCTCCATTCGCGGCCTTGATTAAAAAATTTCCGTTATATAAATCATAATCATGAAATTCCTTATAAAATTGAGGAATTCCGAATTGATCTAATCGGACGAGTAAAAGACGGGCGTTACCATTTGGGTTTCCGGTATTCGCCAAAAAGACATAACCGGAGTCCGCCATTTGCACAATACTTTTCCCAAAGGAATAATCTGCATATCCATACGTATAATCAAAGAGAATGGATTGAGCAGAGAGGGAACAAGTGAGCCCCGACAACGCAAATAAAAACGACAAGCCAATGCGGGAGCGACGAAGAAGGGAATTCCAAACAAGTTTAAAAGACGGAGACATTTGCATCATTCTTACTCTATAATTGCCTGACGGATTTTGACCAATTTTTCAAGCAGTGGTTTCAATTCATGTAACGGGAGCATATTGGCGCCGTCGGAAAGTGCTTCTTTCGGGTTGGGATGCGTTTCTATAAAGAGACCGTCAAAGCCAACGGCAACTCCCGCACGGGCAATGGTTTCAATTAAATCCGGGCGTCCGCCGGTAACTCCTTCCTGTTGATTGGGTAATTGCAAGGCATGCGTACAATCGAGCACCACCGGACAATTATTGGATTTCAGCTCTTTAATGCCCCGAAAATCCACCACGAGGTCATGATAGCCGAAAGTTGTTCCGCGTTCGGTGATCATCACTTGATCGTTTCCGGTTTCCCTGACTTTTTGAACCGCAAAACGCATGGCTTCGGGAGACAAGAATTGTCCTTTTTTTATATTAATAATTCTTCCGGTTTTGGCAGCCGCCACCAGCAAATCGGTTTGACGGGACAAAAAAGCGGGAATTTGCAGTACATCGGCAACACAAGCGGCCCTTTCCGCTTCCTCCTCCGTATGAATATCTGTTACAATTTGCAGGTTTTCTCTCTTTTTTATGGAAGCCAATATGGCCAATGCTTCTTCCGTACCAATTCCGGTAAACGATTTCAGAGAAGAACGGTTTGCTTTTTTATAAGATGCTTTAAAATAAAAAGGAATATGCAAATCCGAACAAATTCGGGACACTGTTTGGGCTACCGTATTGGTAATTTCTTCGTTTTCGACCACACAAGGACCTGCAATCAAAAAGAAATTGGACTTTTCCGTGAGATACATATCAATCAAATTTATAGTGCAAAGATACAAGTTTTTTATCAAGCAATCCTATACACGAATGTGTTAAAAATCAATCGCAAACTTCAAATTCACCAATCTGGGGGTCAAATAGTTGGGAACGGGAAAGAGGGTATTATTCAAATCTGCCACCCACAAATAGGAGGAAACATTGTTCGTTCCGAGAATATTAAACACTTCCAAAAAGATTTGGGCATTCTTGATACTTTGCAGAAACTTACTCTTATGTTTCATTCTATCTCTTCCCTGATCGAGCAGCATGTAGGAAAACCCGATATCCACCCGTCGATACCATGTTGATCTTAAAACTTGCAAATATCTTTCGGTGTTCGGTGCTCCGTAGGGAAGTCCACTGCCAAAAACAAAGTTCAAATGAACACGGATTTGTGGAAATGACGGAATATTGTCCTGAAAAAACAAGTTTACGGCAAAACGTTGATCGGTCGGTCGCGGAATATAACCCGGTTCGACACGATTTCCCTCCTCATCAATATAAAAATCGTTTTCTATATCTTCAGCGGTCTTCATTAAAGACAGCGAAATCCAGGATTCAAGCCCTTCGATAAATTCACCGCTCAATTTCATATCTATCCCTGTTGCATAACCATGTGCATTATTTTCACCGCTGTATATTATTTTCATATTGTCCACCGAATAAGGAATCAAACGATCCATATATTTGTAATAGACTTCTGTAATAAATTTAAACGGGCGTCGCCAAATTTTAAAATTATAATCGGCAGCAGCCACCACTTGAACAGAGCGTTGTGATTTAATATTTTCATTCAACGAACCGTCTTCTCTTCTCATTTCTCTATAAAATGGAGGCTGATAATAGATGCCCGTTTTGAGGCGAAATTCCCAATCTTTCTTCCAACGTGGTTTAAAAATAAAACTGATTCGCGGTGAAACCGTTAATTCGTTATTATAGGTCCAATAATTAAATCTCACACCTGCGTTCAGCAAATAACGGGTAGCACTATCGCCGTCAATATGCCATACGTCCTGAACAAATCCCGAAATTCTGTAAGTATTTAATTTATTTTTGGAATACAAATAAGAAGAAAAATCGAGTACTCGTGAAGGATCATCCAAGTCGATCGGAAGTCCGAATCCGCCTTCTGAAGGGGGAAGGTGGGGCAATGTATATCCGGAAGAGTCTATCAATTCCCATTCTTTAATTTTGTCGTTAATCACTTCATTTTGCGCTTTAGCTCCCCATGAAAGTGAATTATGATAAAGAGCGTGTTCTCCGGAGAGATTCACGGAAGAGACTATTGCAGTAAGATAGTTTCGGGTATGTTCCAAAAATGTACCTACCCCGCGTACAGAAACTACTTGCGCAATATCATCATCACTCCCCAAATCTGCTTCCAGATCGCTCAGCCAATACTGACTTTGAATATCATAAGTTTCGGTCTCCCGTGCAAAGTAAGAGGATAAGATGGCATGCAACACATTTTTCTTATTTACCTCATAATCAAAAGTAAGTGCCCCCAAATAATTCTCGTAACTATCCAATTCCTGACCATCAAAGAAAACAGTGAGTCGCTGCGCCGAAGTAAGGGTTCCAAAATCGGTCTCACGGTCGGAGGGAGCAAAGATATATTGATTCCGGGCAAAATTGCCAAGGAGACTCATACTCCATTTGGGAGCTAATTTCCATGAAAGAAGCATCTGAGTATCGAAAAAACGGGGCTTATAATCGCCTTTCGTCTCCATTGATTTGAGCAGATAAGAATTTGATTTATATCTGACTCCAACAAGGAAGGTAAACAAGTCTTTCACTTTTCCTTCTACATGGGCGGAAGCACCAAGAAAACTCACTGAAAATGAGCCGGCATAGCGGGTTGGTTTTTTATAGGTTACATCCAACACGGAAGACATCTTATCCCCGTATTGGGCTTCAAACCCACCGGCAGAAAACTTCACATTTGATGTAAGATCGGTATTAACGAAACTGAGCCCCTCCTGTTGTCCGCTTCGAACTAAGAATGGTCTGTAAATTTCCACATTATTGACATAGACCAGATTTTCATCAAAATTGCCGCCCCTCACATTATACTGAGAGGTCAATTCATTGGTTGAGGAAACGCCCGGAAGCATTTTAATCAAAGACTCTGCGCCCCCTGTCGGCGAAGGCAGTTTGAAAGTTAATTGCGGGTCAATTCGGACAAAGCCGTCATCGTAGCGCGCTCTCACATTAAAAGCTTCTAATTGCTCCCCTTTGGGGAAGAGCTGAAACGATAATTTACGTTTTTCCCCCGGCGACAACTTCACCACGATAAAAGTATCGATATATGTAAGATGCTTGAACGAAATTTTCACATTTACATTGGGAGGCAGATTAAGTTCAAAATCACCGGCATGATTCGATATCAGAGAGAGATGCAAAGAATCCACCTGAATATAAACCTGACCGAGCGGTTGATTGTACTCATCGGTCAGGTTTCCGTACAAAGTCGCCTCGCGCTGACCAAAAAGAGAACCGGTGCTAAGCAGGATTAAAAAAAACAGGATTGTTTTACTTCTATTCAATACCTCAAGTTTTAAAGATAAGATAATCAAAAATAAATACGAACAAAAGTACAAATTATTGTATAAAAATAAGAGACTGCCTAAAAAAAGCAGTCTCTCATCTTTATTGTGTAACAACAGAATTAATATTATTTAATAATTCCCTTTTCACTGGCTTCGATAATACAATTCCAAACCCCTTTTTTATTAATATTTCGAATACCTTTAGCTGAGACTTTTAGGACAACATAATCATCCAATTCGGGAACAAAAAATTTCTTAGTATGTAGATTGGGACGAAATTGTCTTTTGGTTTTGATGTTAGAGTGAGAAACATTATGTCCACCCATTGCTTTTTTTCCTGTTATTTGACAAACTCTTGACATTTTTATTCTATTTAAGTGTTTTTTTATCTTCCGTAATTTGGAGGTGCAAAAATACAATTTATTTTCAAACTTTCAATAGTTTTAGAAAATTTAATTTCATAAAAAAGGATAATTTATTTTGCAATCACTTTTTCAACCTGAAGAAGCAGATTTGTTTCGAGTTGATCTGCTTTACGAATAAGCGCTTCCGCTTCATCCAGCAGAGACTTGACAACGGTTTGATCTTCAAGCGACGTAGCATTAATTTTCACATTGAGAAAAGCACCATGCATGGCGGCACGGGCGCAAAGTACGCCAACACCGGCATCAGAAACAGAATTCGGGTTTCCTTCATGGATCATCGCTTCACAAAGTTCGAAGATTTCGAAAGATTTCTTGAGAGTTCGGAAAGGTATTTCGATGGCGTATCGCGTGGCCTCCTGAATGGCTTGTTTTCTCGACAATTTTTCCGCTTCGGAGTTTTTAGGCAACGAAAAGGCCTCCATAATTTTATTAAAAGCGTGGGTATCTTCTTCCACGAGCCAGAGCAATTCATCTTTAATCTGTTGTCCTTTTTCTGCCCAGTGGGAGAACTCTTCCCATCGGTCGTCCCAACCGGCTTTATGGGCAGAGAGATTGGCAACCATGGTTCCGAGGGCGGCACCCAGCGCGCCCATATATGCAGAGATGGAACCGCCGCCCGGCGCAGGACTTTCGGAAGCGGTTTCGTTGGCAAAAGCGGTACACGTCATATCCATCAAACGCTCCTCTTTATTATCTTTTGCAATCAGATATTCAATCACTTTTTCTTCGGGATCAAAAGGTTTCAGGTCATCAAGCCCCATCGATTTCACCGCAATTTTCATCAACTCTTGCTCATCAACACCGAGAGAACGCTGTTGTTTTGCCAAATAAAATCGTCCGGCATCAATCAACGCCTTTTTGGGAAGCAATCCTACGATTTCGGCACCGGTAACACGAATTCCTCTTTCAGCGGCTTTGCGATTCACCTCTTCAAAGGCAACATGAAGCGGTGTCTGCATAGAATCGGTTATATTCATCGAGACCTGAGCAATTCCGTATTCCTTAATAAACCAACCGATGGCTTTTGTTCCTTTGAGCGTTCCCGGGATGAAAACCGGATTTCCTTGTTCGTCTTTTACAATTTTCCCGGTAATCGGATTTCCTTCTCTTCGGGGCCGTCCCTTTTCCCGCACGTCGAAGGCGATAGCGTTGGCTCTGCGGGTAGAGGTCGTATTGAGATTGTAGTTCACGGCAATCAAAAAATCACGGGCACCGATGGCCATTGCACCACTTTTAGCCACTTGCTCGTCAAAAACAGTAGGACCAAAGTCGGGTTTCCAATCGGTAGAGCTAATTCTCTCTTTGACTTTTTCGTATTCGCCGCTTCGGCAATTCGCTAAATTACGTCTAATTTCAGTAAAAGCCGCATACTCGTAGCAATAAACCGGAATTCCGAGTTCCTTCCCTACCCTTTCGGCTAATTTACGGGCATAAACCACCGTTTCTTCCATGGTAATGTTAGAAACCGGCACCAACGGACACACATCCGTGGCTCCGAAGCGAGGATGATCTCCGTGATGAAAACGCATATCGATGACTTCGCGGGCTTTTTTGATGGCATTAAAGGCAGCTTCCACCACCTCATCGGGCGTGCCGACAAACGTAACAACGGTCCGGTTGGTCGAAAACCCCGGATCTACATCCAGCAGCTTCACCCCCTCAGTTTTTTCAATTACATCGGTAATCTGTTTCAACACGTCCAATCTGCGTCCTTCGCTAAAATTGGGAACACATTCAATTAACTGTTTCATAGCTATTTATATCTCTTTATTTGCTTAAATTTAAGAGTACAAATGTACACCTTTTTTCAATTATAAAAGCATTTTATCCTAACTTTAGTAATAAGGAAGATAAGAATAATTATCAGGGCGTGTCGGCTTCGCCGCCGGATGGCAAAATCTTTGCGTCTTGACAGGTTTACAATAACTTTTCATAACATTACAAGAATAAAAAATAACAACAATTGTCAAATTCCTTATAAGGAAATGTTCTCCTGACTTTGTCAAAACGACACCTAAATCAAATTTTTGTTCCAACAATCCTCTTCAAATAGTTTTGCAATAGATTTGTGCTTGGCGGTAAGGAGGATAGTTTTTGAAATAGTTTCTTTGCTTTCTTGTAATTTGACCCGAATGGTTGTTATGGTTTTTACAATGAACTGCTATTAAAAAAAAACAAAGACCCTCCATCCCATAAAGGGCCATCATAGAGTTCCACAATTTGATATTCCTTATCTTCGAGATAACACCTCAGCTTCTTCCCATCGGAGTAGTGATTCAAACTACCGATTACAAAAACCGTCTCTTCATATACCCCCATACAACCCCCAATAAACCCATTTTTGTAAGGAGATAAAAAAATATCGGTTGGATTGACTTGCAAAAAAGGAAGAGAATACGATTGCAATACTTTGGCAATTCCTCCGTCTGAAGTTATGAATGATTCATCTGGAAGCGGTATTAGGGAACATCTTGTAAAAGATTGATTTACATGAATACGTTGCCGATTTTCTGCCTGTTGTAAAATAATTTTATCGGTACGATTTTGATGATGAATAAGAAATCGAGGAGTCATCACCACATTATATGATGCCGCATTTTCGGAATCTGCCCCAACCGGAGATTGTCCGATTTGAAAATGAATGTGATGGTTATGTAATTTTTCCAGATAATGCGCAGGTACATTCGGAGCCACAATGAGTTTCTTTTCACACGGAAAAAAGAAAATATCAGGATGTCCGGAAATGGCTTCCGAAGTGATTCCGGAAGTGATAAAAGAGATACAATCTCCGTATTTTCGGAGGTTCCGGAGGGCAGCTCCCGGTAGCCGGGCATCATGAATAATTATCATTATGTTGTTATTTCAATTTTATAATCCCACTCCAATAAAGATTCATCTTCTTGAAAAATCACTTTATTATATTTTTGTTGAAGCCATTTTTTATTTTTCCCGTAATAACCAACCGCACTATTCAACTGCTTCCGGTTTACTTTCACTGTAATTTGTGTTCCTAAGTTCTGAGTTTCTTGTTCCAAAACGGAATTCCAATGAGCTGTCTGCACCAATTCTTTAAAAGAGACATGAAAAGGACCGGCCACTAAATTATGCCCTGTCAATAGTCCTTCAGAGGGATGAAGTCCCATTCTTAAAATGGTAATATTCTGTGCCGTAAATAAATCCATCAACGATCGGCACCAATGGATTGCCTCATCTAAAGTCAATGGCGTGTACTTTTTTTGCAGATACATCTGTTCCAATTCGGTATCTCGGATGACCAATGCCGGATAAATGCGGGTATAATGCGCTCCCCACTCTATAATTTTTTTGGCTGTATCTATCGATTTTTCAAAAGTATCACCAGGAAGACCTATCATCATCTGAAGCCCCAATTGAAAGCCATTTTCTATAATCAACGAAGATGCTTGTTGGACTTCCGCAGCTGTATGACCACGTCCTGCCGCATGTAACACCTCATCATCAAGCGATTGTGCTCCCAATTCAATTATGGAAACACCGTAATTTTTTAGCAATTGTAAAATCTCCAAATTAATGTAATCAGGACGCGTGGATAATTGAATTCCGGAAATGTCGCCCCTTTCAAGATAGGGAAACACTACTTGTAAATACCGTTCTTGTTCGGCCATCGACATGCCGGTAAAACTTCCTCCGAAGAAAGCAATTCTTTTTACGGCATGCTTAGGGATGGTCTCTAAATAACGATCAACCTCTGTTAAAATAGCTTCCGGTTCCATCGGCTTTATCAAGTCTGCAATATGATATTGGTTGCAATAGACACACCGAAACGGACACGCTTTCTCCGGAATAAATATAGGAATTGTATAGTGTTGTTTCACAATTTTTTACATTCAAAAAAATAAAAAATAATTTGCGTGCAAATGTACCATTTTTAATGGTGTATTTTTTCTTAAAAAATCTTGAAATTTCCTTTCAATTTTTATATCTTTGAAAAAAGACTACGACATGTTCTCATCTAACTACCCTATTCTCAAACTCTTAATTCCATACATTTTAGGTGTTTTTTTGGCCTATTTTACAGATTTAGGAAATATACCATTCTATTTTTGCTTTCCGGTTTTGTTGATTTTTCTGCTTATTGCAACCATTTTTTGTCGAATTAATCGAGCAAAGATATCCGCATGGGGGTGTATTTTACTCACAATTATTCCCATCTTGCTCGGATTTTCAATTACAAACTTCCATTTCAGCAAACCGTTCTCACCAGAAGAGGAAGAATATATTTTCAATCATAAAAATTGGTGTGTAACCATTGTGGAAGAACCGATTGAAAAACAACGGAGTTATAAATTAATTGTCCGTATCGAAAAGAGTTTTGAAGGAAAAAATATTGAAAAAAAAGCTTTATTATATATCCAAAAAGATTCTTTGTCAAAGGAACTGCATTACGGAGACCGTCTTTTTATCACAACATCTTTTTCATTTGTCGAAAAACAAAGAAATCCGGAAGCATTTGATCAACAAAAATACTTGCGAAGAAAGGGGATATATCTAACCGGTTATGTTTCCTCCGAAGGATGGAGAAAAATAGAAACAGCACCTGTGAATCCCATTAAAAAGACAGCACTTAAAATACAACAAATGCTTGCCGCTCATTTTGCTACATCAGGACTTGTTGGAGCGGAGTACGACATTATCACGGCAATTCTGCTTGGTGCTGATGAAACGATGGATGCTGAATTAAAATCACAGTATGCATCTGCCGGGGTAAGCCATATTTTATCCGTTTCGGGAATGCATGTCGGCATTATGTTTATGCTCGTCAACTTTATTTTGCAACCTTTGAACTATAGCCGTAAAACAAAGTTCCTTAAAGCTGTTATCATTTTATTGTTCATCTGGTTTTATGCTGCCGTCACGGGCTTATCTCCTTCCGTACAACGTGCCGCCGTGATGTTTTCATTTGCAACCTGTGGAACACTTCTCGAACGAAATACCAATATCTTTCACAGCTTGTTTGCCTCGCTCTTTATTCTTCTGTTGGTCAGTCCTCTGTTAATATTTGAAATAGGTTTTCAATTGAGCTATTTGGCGGTATTCGGAATAGTCCTCTTTCAAAAACCAATTTTTAAATTAATTAAAGTAAAAACCTTTATTGGTCGGTATTTATGGGAATTGGCTTCTGTATCTATCGCAGCACAATTGGCTACTTTTCCGATTTCGGTTTATTATTTCGGACAATTTCCCAACTACTTTTTAATCAGCAACCTCTCTGTCATATTTCTTTCATCGCTAATTATGATGACCGGAATTTTGACGCTGTTTTTCTCGTTTTGGCCTCTCTTATCCAGCGCGGTTGGTTGGATTCTGACTTATGAAATCAAATTAATGAATTGGATTATCAAAGTCGTGGAATCTCTTCCCGGGGCAGTGACAGAAGGTCTCCATTACTCCATATCTCAAACATTTTTGCTCTATTGTATCATCGCTTTTCTTTTTTATTTTGCATTAAAGAAAAAAAACATACATTTTATTGCCGGATTGACTTGTTTTGCGCTTTTTACCATAGAATTTGCTTTCAGAAAAATTATTAATGTACATCGAGAAGAAATTACCGTATATGCGATTCCCAAGGCAACAGCCATTCATTTCAATGCCGGGACAAAGGGGTGGTTGCTTTCTGACTCGGTGTCGGATAAACAGAATCATTATTATAAATTTTATATTCAAAATCATGAACGTAAAAAACAGATAAATAGCAGAATTATTCAAAGAGATAGTTCTGCTGTTATAACAGACCTATTTTTAAAACACAATAATTTCATCTCTTTTAAAGGAAAAATAATATACCTTCTCAATCGAAATGAGCGATTATATGCCGGAAAGCAATCGATGGAAATTGATTTCCTCATTATCCAAAATAATCCTTATACGTCACCACAAGTGATAAAAACACTCTTTCGTCCGAAAAAAGTAATTATTGATGGAAATAATTCTACTTTTCATGAAAAAAAATGGAGTGCGTGGTGCGAAGAGCAAAAGTTTGATTATCATTCGATTCCGGAAAAAGGAAGTATTATATTGAAAGTGATTCCATAAAAAATCCGATTTCACCCTTTATAGAAAAATAAAATTGAGGGGTAAAATCGGATTTCTAGATTAGAATAATGTGACCGGATTAAGAATAAATTTTTTGAATTACATCACGATAGCGCTCATGCACCAAATTTCGTTTCACTTTGAGTGTTGGTGTTAGAATTTCAGTCAGTTGCGACCACTCATCCGGTATCAATTCAAACTTCTTGACTTGTTCGGTATCTCCGAAAAAAGCATTGTATTTAGCTACTTCTCTAGCAAATCGTTTAATTACAATCTCATTTTTTACCATCTCTTCAGGAGTCGTAAAAGTAAGATTATGTCTTTCGCTCCAACTTTTCAAGAATACAAAGTCCGGAGAGATTAATGCCGCAGCGAACTTCTGATTTTCGCCTACCACTACAATATTTTCAATAAAGGGAGATTCTGCAAACTTTTCTTCAATCATTTGGGGATTAATATATTTCCCGAATGAAGTTTTAAAAAGACTTTTCATACGTCCGGTGAGGACAAGCTGTCCTACTTTTGTAAACTTACCCAAATCGCCGGTATGGAACCAGCCGTCTTCATCAATTACCTGCTTCGTCAATGCTTCGTCTTTATAATAGCCGAGCATTACATTATGGCCGCGACAGATTACTTCTCCGTTATCTGCAATTTTAACTTCTACACCTGGCAGCGGAGGTCCTACTGTTCCGGCTTCTCTGCCATATTTTCCGCGACAACTGACGGCAATAACCGGAGAGGTTTCCGTGAGTCCGTATCCTTCAAATACCGGCATTCCGATTGCAGAAAAGAAAGAAGCCAAACGAGGCTGAATGCTTGCTGCACCTGAAACTACAATATCAAAATTACCTCCGATATTTTTTCTGATTTTACTGAAAACCAACTTATCTGCCAACTTGTGTTTTTGATTGTACCACCATGATCTGGCATCATCTTGTATTTTATATTGTTGTGCCACATGAATGGCCCATCTGAATATCTTTTTTTGCAAAAATGGCATATTCTTGCTCGATGCATAAACTTTATCGTAAATTTTCTCCAACATTCTGGGAACCGTTGACATCATGGTCGGATGAATTTCTTTGATATTTTCAGCAATAGTTCCTATGTTTTGAGCATAATAAACCGACATTCCCAAATATTGATACAAAAAGACCAACATTCTTTCATAAGCATGGCATAAAGGAAGGAAACTTAGCGCAATTCTTGACCATTTGGCCGGAGTGTATTGTAAACTATTTATCTGATTGATAATATTACTGTGCGAAAGCATTACTCCTTTGGGAGTTCCCGTCGTTCCGGAGGTATACATAATTGTGCTACAATCGTTTGTATTCACTTGTTCTTTTCTACGTTGCAGCTCTTCAGGGTTCGGATTTTCTGCCCCTAATTGTATCAGTTGTTCTAAATAAGGGAATTTATTTCGATCAATAAACGTATAAACATGCTTCAACGAAGGTGTTGTCGGCCTGATGTTGTCAATCTTATTCATCACCTCATTCCCTTCGACTATAGCCATTTGTGCTTCACAATGATTCAAGATAAAATGATAATCCAATTCACTGATGGTAGGGTACACAGGTACTACAATAGCACCAACCTGCATAATCGCCATATCCAACATATTCCATTCGGGACGATTTCCCGAAATAATAGAAACTTTATCTTTCGGCTGAATCCCTAATTTTATCAAGGCATAGCTAATATGATCTACAATTTGCCGATACTCTTGAATACTATACTTTCTCCATTCTCCATTCTGTTTTCCTGCCAATGCAGCTTGCTGGTCAGGATAGTTTTCCTCGTAATAAGGGAGGATATCAAATAATCTTAATAATTCCATATTGGTTTGTTTTTAGTATTTGTTTTTATTCTAAAAAATCGATTTCTAAAAAAAAAGAACCTATTTGAAGAAAATTTCAACCTTAGAAAAACTCAAATTCTTCAAAAGAAGTAAAGCTTTTAATAAGAGATATAATATTTTTATATATAACTTATATAATTACTGCTTTAAATTGTTTGCAAAAATGATAATTTTTACTTTATTATATAGGTAAAAGGGATAATTCATGAAAGAAAAGGATAAAAAATTAAAATGGGGGGCAAAATTATTTATAGCGGGGTGGAAATTTATAAAGAAAAAAACGAAACTAACTCTTTCCATTATTTTTTGTATTTTTGCATTTCCATTAAATTGAAAAAATGAATAAAATAATACCTGAATATATAATGGAGCGGAGAAATATTATCAAAATGTTGATATTTATTACCTTCTTTTCATTATTATTTATTAATGTATATACACCATTTAAGTATGCTGAATGGTTTGATACCAATAGCCGAACCGAACAATTTATCTATTCAGGCATTGCCATTATCGGAGGAGTTGTCATTCTTATATTGAGTCGTATTTTAATGCATTTTGTTCACAAAAAAGCGAAATTGACTGTATTACAATATTCGGGATGGTTAATTGCTGAAATGATCCTGATTGCATTTGCCTATACTTTCTTTAATAAATATATTCTGAAAGACAATCGTGAGTTTATGGACATTTTGCCCCGAGCCCTTCTTTTTGTCCCGATGCTCCTTTTTATCCCTTATTTAGTCTCTTATCTGTATCTTACATTAAAAGATAAAGATATTATGATTCGAAATTTATTGGCAGGAAAACATTATAAAAAATTAAAAGAAAACGAATTAACAGAAGAACCCAAGGATATTGTTCATTTTAAAGACGAAAAAGGGACTTTACGACTTTTAGTAAAGCTGAGTAATCTTTTCTATATCGAATCTGCCGATAATTATGTTAATATTTATTATTTGAATAAAAGTAAAGTTTCGCGTTTCATTCTGCGTAATTCTTTAAAAAATATTGAAGAATCACTCACGGAATTCGGGCTTATTCGTTGTCATAGATCTTTTATTGTTAATATTGAAAAAGTTAAAGTCCTCCGAAAAGAAAAAGAAGGTCTTTTTATAGATTTAGGACAAGAAGATATCATTGATATTCCGGTTTCAAAGACATATTCCGATAAAATCATGGAATTATTCCAAATAACCGATTAATGCTTTCTGAAGTACGTTTAAACAGAAAAGCAGCATATGGAATTAAACCTATGCTGCTTTTCGTTTTAAATTTAAAACAATTTATTTTAAAAGTTCTTCAATGTCGCTTTCCAAATCAACAGGAAGTTTTTTTGATTCATATCTTTTAACCGGAATTCCGTTTTTATCAAGCAGAAATTTATTAAAATTCCAGGTTATTTTCCCGGGAAGTACATGTTTTAAATAAAGATAAATCGGATGTGTGTTATTTCCGTTTACGTCAATCTTATCAAACATAGGAAAAGTAACACCGTAATTAATCTGACAAAATTCCTGAATATCG
This sequence comes from Bacteroidota bacterium, assembly GCA_022708105.1. Taxonomy (GTDB): domain Bacteria; phylum Bacteroidota; class Bacteroidia; order Bacteroidales; family WCHB1-69; genus DUOL01. Next base: position 9,676 of record JAKIZI010000020.1, on the reverse strand, counting down.
GATGCCGAACCCGGTTCTTGCTTTAAAAATTGATTACAAGGAAAACCGAGAATCACAAAATCCTGATCTTTATACTTTTTGTATAACTCCTCAAGTCCTGCATATTGGGACGTAAACCCGCATTTGCTGGCAGTATTCACAATTAGAACCACCTTTCCTTTGTAGTCGCCCATTGACACCTCTTTTCCTTGTAAAGAGATGGCTGATAATTCGTAAAAACTCGCTGCTACTGGAACATCCTGAGCTTTACTCTTGCCAAATAAAAATAATGTTATCATAGATATTAATATTAATTGTTTCATTGTTTATTTGAATTTATTAATTACTTGAACAACAAATAAAATACAAAAATGTTTATAATATCTATTCTTTTTGAGATATCTAAAATGAATTTGAAAATAAAAAAAGATGCTCACTTTGTGAACACCTTTTTTTGAAGCTCCCCCTCAAGGACTTGAACCTTGGACCCTCTGATTAACAGTCAGATGCTCTAACCAACTGAGCTAAGGAGGAGTGTTTATTTGAGGATGCAAAAATACAACTATTTTTAATATCTGCAACTATTTTTTGATGTTTTTTTCTTTATTTTGGGGTTAAAAATAAGGTTTTACAACAATTGTACTGATAGTCAAAATTTTAAATTTAATTTTTTAGAGAAAAAATATGGAAATAATCCCCATAATAGCACAATAGAGGGCAAACCAAATCAATTTTGTCCTTTTAACGATTCCAATCATCAGTTTGCAGGCGGCAAAACCGGCTCCGTAGGCAGCAATAAACCCACTAATCAAGGCAATCGGAGAAATTCCTGAAGATGCAAATGAAAATTCGCCTCCGAGCATTTCCAAAAAAGCTTCGCCCAAAATAGGGATCAAAACCATTAAGAATGAAAATTGAGCCACCTCTTCTTTTTTCACGCCCATTAATAAACCGGTGGCAATGGTAGAACCTGATCTGGATAATCCGGGAAGAACAGCCAACGCTTGCGCAAGGCCTATTACAAAAGCACTGGTATAGCTAATTGTTTTTTGTTGTTTAAACTTTACGAAATGAGTCAAAGTAAGTAATAAGGCCGTAACCAGTAACATAATCCCAACTAAACGAACACCTTCTCCAAAAAGTTCTGTTACGGTATCTTTGAAAAAAAGACCAACCACCAAAACCGGCAACATGGAAAGAAAAATTTTAAGGACATATTGTGTTTCCGAATTCCATTTAAATTGAAAAAACTTCATTCCCAAATTGAGAATCTCTTTACGAAATACGGTAATTGTACTTAATACAGTTGCTGCATGGACTAACACTTCAAATACCATATTTCGAGATTCGATACCAAAGAGTTCTTTCCCTATAATTAAATGTCCACTGCTACTCACAGGAAGGAACTCGGTCAATCCCTGAAGGAGTCCCAAAATAAAAGCTTCGAACCAAGTCATACTAGAGTTATTCAGAACGTTTCGGATGCCACATAATTGCCACGATCTCAACGGCTAAGCCTGCCACAATCATGATGGGTGCAACCACCAAACGGCGTGTGTCAAAAATGGCTTCACTAAACTGATTTGGATCTTCCGAACCTCCACCGGATAACAGAATATAACCGATACCCAAAAGCAACACCCCAATGCCCATTAAGATATAATTGACTTTTCTAAATAAGGGAGGTCTGCTGTTCTCTTGCTTGTTTTTATTGGAAAGATTGGGCTTAATTGGCTCTTTTTTATTTACGGAAATAACTTGTGCCATAATAGTGATGTTTATAAATATAATCTATCGCGATTGATTTTAATGTATTTGTTAACTGAAAATAGAGCAATCAACATGGTAAAAATAATACTGAACACATAAATTCCTGCAAGAATCAAAGATAAAATTTGAATATAGGTAAAATCTATAAATTGAGGAAAATACTGATTTCCTTTATAGAGCAGAAAACCCAACAAGACAACGGCAAGAAAACCACCCCAAACACCCTGAACAAATCCTTTCCAAACAAAAGGTCTACGCACAAATCCACGGGTAGCACCGACCAACAACATACTTCTGATATTCAATCTTTTGGCAAATACATTTAATCTGATTGAATTGGCAATCAGCAACATGGAAATTAAGATGAAAACCAAACATATTCCAATGATAGTCAGTTGAATAGTTAAAAGGTTATTATGAACTGATTTAACAATCACATCAGGATAAACGACATCTCGCACGATTCGGTGCTGCATCATTTCCTTCGAAATCTTGGTCAAAGAGTCTGTATTACCATAATTCGGATTCACGGAAATAATCACCGAGGCATTAATTGGATTACTTTCAATAATTTCCAAAAAATTATTTCCAACTGTTTTAATGGCTTCTTTGGTATTCTCTTCCCGCGAAGAGACTCTCGAGGCGGCAATAAAAGGTTCCAATTTTAATTTTTGCTCGAAAGCAGTTATATCGGCCTCTTTAACATCTCCGTAAAACAAGATTTCCATTTCAAGTTTTTTGGAAAGATTGTGAATCATCTCGGAAGAGAAGAAGGCAAAAAAGACCAAAGTCCCCATAAAAAACATAGCCAATGCGATACTTACCACAGATCCCAAAGCTGAAAATCTTAATCTCGCTTTGGTTATTTTATCAATTGAATCGGGGTATTTATTCATAACACATTATTTATTGGGATTAAAGCCTTTTTATAATTTTTACAACTATCCGTATTGATTAGAATGTATATCTGGCGCTTATATTTAAAAAGTTATAATCGAAATAAGGCTTGAAAACACTCCTATTCATATGAAAAGCGACGCCCGGTCTGATATCGGCTTGCAGTGTAAGAGGAATTTTAGCAAATTTATATTCTGCCCCACCAATTGCATTAACACCTAATAATCCATAAGAGTTAAAAGTTGTGCCAAAGATTGTAGCAGCACCTCCAAAGGCATATCCGCCACTCAAACCACCACCGGCGAACCAATAAAACCCTTTCTTAATATATCCTTGATACATCAAATTAACATTTACTTTTGTACTCATGTATGGAAAACCTATTCCAAAACCTGCGTCTGCTTGAATAGCTAAATTATTAAGAAGAAATCCTTTGTATGAAAAACCTTCAATAAAACCGACAACTCCTCCAACGCTATGTTTGTAGGGTGCATCTTGTGCTTTTAAATTATAAGAACTCATAAACATGAAGGCCACTAAGGCAAATAGCATTACTTTTTTCATAATTCTTCTTTTTTAGTTATTATTAATGTGCAAAAATACAATAATAATCTTTTCTTATGCTCACCATACTTCAAAAAGTTACAAAATCCTTTCCTTATTTTTTGCCAAAAAGCTTTCCCATCCCGAAAATTTATGTTCTCCCTGTTCCATTTTATTTTGAAGATGATGGCACACAGCGACAGCAAGGGCATCAGTTGCATCAAGCAATTTGGGTATTTCGTCAAATCGATAAATCTGTTTCAGCATGGCCGCTACTTGTTCTTTAGAAGAACTCCCGTTTCCTGTGATGGATTGTTTAATTTTTCGGGGAGAGTATTCGAAAACTTCCATTCCATGATGTAAACAGGCTGCGATGACCACTCCTTGCGCCCTTCCCAATTTAATCATAGACTGAGGATTTTTTCCAAAAAATGGGGCTTCTATAGCTAAAATAGTAGGGGAGAATTTTTCAATCAACGCTTCGGTCGCATCATATATGAATTTCAATTTGCTCATCTGATCAGGTAATCGGCTCATCTTAATTACATTCATCTCAATCAATTCAGATTTTCGAAGAGAAGTACGCAACAAAGAAAAACCCATTACGGTTGTCCCCGGATCAATCCCTAAAATCGTTATTTCACTCATTTCCGATAACTATTAAACTGTCAGCCGAAGCTCTTTTTGCGGATAATCAATCACTGCATTATATTGAACAAAAAAATCACTTCCTAAAACTCCTTGAATTTCAGGCAACTTCATTACTCTATAAGCAAAATTAATATGATGAAAATCTATCAACACTATAGGATATGAATCTATTTTCAACCGACCTATTTTGAGTTCATGAATGGTAGATAATTTACTCTCAAAATCAGAACTTCCCACCCCGACATTCATTCCTTGATTGTCCTCTATTTCCACTTCTTGTGCTAATTCTTCGATAAAATTCATATCGAAACAGGTGTGCGAAGCTCCGGTATCAAGAATCATCCTAATTGGATTTTTTCCTATTTTTCCTTTGATAATCAGATGATAATTATCCGGTTCTAAGGACAGTATTTTAAAATTAATTGTATATTGTTTTTGCATTTTTAATCATAATTATGGCTACAAAAATAGCTATTTTTTAGCAATAATAGTCATTTAAGTTCATGATCTCAATTTTACTCTTCGAGCATTTTCCAAAAATCAGTTTCCGAAATTATCGGAATTCCTAACTTTTCTGCTTTTTTTCTTTTTTCAGGTCCCATTTGCTCACCGGCCAATACAAAATCGGTATTTTTTGAAATAGATGATGTGTTTTTGCCTCCGTATTGTTCGATTTTTTCTTTAAGCACATCTCGCGGCACTGAAAATAATCCGCTTACCACAATCGTTTTTCCCGATAAAAGTGATGATGAATGTTGCAATTGGGTTGAAACTTCAAATTGAAGTCCTGCGTTTTTCAATGCAATCAGAACTTCCAAATTTTCTGTTTTATTGAAATATGCAACAATGCTTTCCGCAATCCGTTCTCCGACATCTTCCACTTGGAGCAACTCTTCTTTCGACGCTCCGGAAAGAGCATCAATCGTTTTGAAATATCGTGCCAATTTTTTGGCGGTAGTTTCACCCACATAACGAATTCCCAAAGCAAAAAGCACCCGTTCAAAAGGGACCTGCCGTGACTGTTCTATTCCGGCCAAAATGTTTTCAACTGTTTTCTCCCGAAAACTCAAAATCCGCTCCTTTTGATTTTCCGTTTCCGGAAATCTTTTCTCCAAACCAAGCAATTGAGAATAGGTTAATTGATAAAAATCAGCAATATGTCGCACCAACCCATTATCAAAAAGAATTTCGACTTTCCCTTCTCCCAATGAATCGATATTCATTGCTTTTCTTGAAATAAAATGTTCTAATTTTCCTTTAATCTGAGGGGGACAATGCAACTCATTAGGACAAAAGTGGGCAGCTTCGCCTTCTTGCCGAACCAAAGGAGTGCCACATTCAGGACAATGGCTTATAAACAAAAGTTTTACATTTTTTGGAGCACGTCGTGCAATATCCACTCCTACAATCTTTGGAATAATTTCGCCTCCTTTTTCCACAAAAAGAAAATCATCTTTATGGATATCCAATTCATTCATCACATCGGCATTATGTAATGATGCTCTTTTAACCACCGTTCCGGCAAGCAACACCGGAGATAAATTAGCCACGGGGGTAACCACACCGGTTCTTCCAACCTGATAATCAACACTTAATAATTGCGAGGCCACTTTTTCGGCTTTAAACTTATAGGCGATTGCCCAACGGGGATTCTTCGCCGTAGAACCTATTTGCTGCTGTTGTGTGTATGAATTTACCTTAATCACAATTCCATCAATATCATAAGGTAATTTTTTCCGCTCAGTATCCCATTGGTGTATAAAATTAATTACCTGATCGATTCCGGAGACCTTTTCCATGACTTCCGGTATTTTAAAGCCCCATTCCTTCAATCTTAGGATTCGGGCATAATGATTATCTTCGGGCAGATTCTCTCCCAACACATAATATAATCTGCAATCAAGTCCGCGACGAGCCACTTCGCTTGAATCTTGCAATTTCAACGTCCCTGACGCCGCATTCCGCGGATTGGCAAACGGCGCTTCTCCTATATCTTCCCTTTCCTGATTCATCTTTTCAAATTGTCGGTGTGGCAATATGATTTCTCCCCTTACTTCAATAAATGGAGGATAATCCCCACGGAGTTTCAACGGAATGGATTTAATCGTTTTGACATTGGCCGTAACTTCATCCCCTTTCATGCCATCACCACGGGTAACACTGCGAATCAAAAATCCGTTTTCATAGATCAAACTAATGGCAACTCCATCGTATTTTAATTCACAAACATACTCCACATCCTCATGAACAAGTCCTTTCACGCGCTGATCAAAGTCACGCACTTCCCCTTCCGAATAGGTGTTTCCCAATGAAAGCATGGGATATTTATGTGCGACACTATTAAATTGCTTGGTAATCGTTCCCCCAACGCGCTGCGTCGGACTATCGGGGCGTATCAACTCAGGATGCTCTTTTTCCAACGCCGCCAACCGTTCCAACATCATATCAAAATCAAAATCACTAATGGTGGGTTGATCTAAAATATAGTAATTATAGTTGTGACGATTCAATTCATCGGTAAGTTTTTGAATCTCAGATTGGATTAGTTTTTTATTTTCCATGAAACCTCACTTAAAAGTAAATGTTATTCCTATTTTGAAGAAAAGCTTTTTAAAAATAAACCAATAATATATATTCAACTCATTATCAATTTATTATAATAAAGCAATTTCATTATAATTTATAGGTCAAATATACTTATTTTTCAAAGACTAAATTCAAATTATTGTTGTTTTTCCAAACAATTACATTTAAGTCCGAATTTCAATATTTTATCTTCCGAAATTTTAGTCATAACATTAGGATTAAAATTAGTGAACTCTTCGGGTGAAATCATATTTTTATCAGAGAGACGCCGGGCAAGGAAAGTGATTTCTTCGCGGCGACTTTCCGTGAGCGTTCCATCCGTTTCCAATGTGTAGCCATACCATTTCGGAGAACGAATCAAAGAGGCCAGATATAAAGATTCTGCGAGTGTCAGGTCTTGTGGTTTCTTATCAAAATAAAATTGAGAAGCCTCTTTAAGTCCATACACACAAGGTCCCCATTCAATAATATTCACATAAATTTCAAACATCCGCTCTTTCGACATCAATCGATGATTTTCAATCAGCCAAACGATAAAAATCTCCTCTATTTTTCGCGAATATACCTTTTTCTTATTTAAAAAGAGATTCTTAACCAATTGCATCGAAAGCGTGCTTCCCCCTCTTGCAAATCTGCCTTTTTTGATATTGGCAACCATAGATTCGCGAAAAGCGGACTTGATAAATCCATTATGTTGAAAGAAGGAAGGATCTTCGGAAACCAAAATGGCAGAACGGATAAATGCCGGAATTTCCCGGAATTTGCAGAATCCCGGATTAAGTGTATCCATGGAAATTACCCGTACCGGCGCGTTTCTATCGTATGCCGTATAAGAAAAGGGAATATTAAATTGTCTGAGATAATCTACAGTTTCGGGGGAAATTCTCAAATCGGAACTTCGAATTCCAAAATCGAATTTCAACGAATCTACTTGATTAAAATCGCAATCAAAAGTAAGATAAAAGGATATCTTCCCTTCTAAATTCAAACGAGGCAATACAGAGAAAATTTGTTCCGGAAGAGAATTTTTCATTTTAACTGCATCTGTAGCAGGTTGTTTAATTTCAAATTTCAATCGTCCTTTTCCTTTGTTGTCGTAAAACAAATAGGGGTTTACCGAAAGTGTTTCCCATACCAATACCGAAGAAGAATCAATTTCAATCGTTTGATTGGATATTTTTGCACGTAGCAAAAAGGAAGCTGAGTCAGCCGTTATCACCTCATCGGATAGTTTCGGGTGGTACAGTGCCCATTGGTTTACCTTTCCTCTGAACGAAAAAGCAAGCAACCCGGATTGATCTTCCTGAATATGCAGCCCAAAAGAAAGTTGTTGAAATGAGGTTGAAATTTTCACCAGTTTACTCAAAAATGGCAATTCGCCGCGCTGTTGATTGGAATCTTGCAATGTCAATAATCCGTAATAATCTTGACGTGCTGCATTTACTCTGCCCACAATTTCCCATTCATGCGTTGCTGCAGCAGTCAATATTTTCAACTGCCCAAATAAAAGACCATCTAAAACTTGCAATGAATCAATCTGATAATCCACCAAAACCGAATCAAATTCAGTATAAATTGAAGTGGATTTATTCATCAAATGTTCCGGAATATAGCCGGTCAGGGTACGCATATATCGTACAATCTTCTGACCATAATCATTTTTCGATGATGTTGAGTCATTTGAATCCGTCTGCTTGTTTCTTAAAAAAGAAAAATTGGAATAATCTTTGCGCTCAATAAACTGAACCTTCATCGTATCCATCTCCATATTTGTAACGGCAATATCAATTGGCCATTGCCATTTCGGACGAAATTCAACATGAAAGTCCTTAATGTGTAAAAAATAGTCCGGACAATTATCTTGAATAAGATTGATTTGAGATGCTTCTAATTCATAATGAAAAAAATGAGTTGTTTTAATATCCAAATCATTCATTTCTATAGAAATATGCCGTTCCGTTTCAATCTCTTCTATCTTATGTTTTAAAACCAATTTTACCATTACAGGCATCAACAGATACATGAGAAGTGAAATAATGAAGAAAATGAAAAAAATCAGTGCTGTAATCCGCCAAGCCCGATTTTTTTTTTCAGACAAAAAGCTAGTGAGAGAAGATACAAATTTCATAATGCAACCATTTAGAAATAGCGAAAAATTGTGATGCAAAAATAGATTAAAAATGAATATTTAGTTGAATAAAAAAATGTTTAAAACGAAATCTACGGATCATTATCCTAACGACGTTAGAAGTTTAGCAATTTGTATTGAATCCAATACTTCACTCGCGCAAATTACCGGAGGTTGTGCCCTCATTGCAACTAAAGCTTTTGATTTCCCTTTTAAACCGGAATTTCCACCAATAATCCGGAACGCCTGTGTGGATATGTTAAATTTATTCCTAAAAATGGAGACGAAACCATTATCAGAATTATTCTTTTTAATTCAGTGCTGTGATTTGTAAAAAAATTGTAGGTCTGTTGAATTTTAACTATTATAATATTTGTATATTTGCCAACGGTTAATCCTGTTGAAATAGTATTTTATTTTCTCTGAATACCATCTTTTTCAAAAGAAATAACAACTTATACATAACACATGAAGTTCATCTTTAAAAAATTATTAAAAAGAACATTCATTTTTTTTCTCATCATAATCATTTCGTATGGATTTTATGGGTGTAGCTCGTCCTCTAAGCACAATCCTGCCGGCATTACGACTCAAAATAACTCAATTTTACCGATTTCCGAACAGGAAATAACCTATATTCAGCATGCATGGGGGGAAGGAATTGTACGTATCGGAAAAATCTATTTGGAGAACGGAGATTATAAAACTGCTGCAACGGAGCACATCAATAATTTGTATCGCTATGAGGACGGACAAGTTTTATTCAAACCCACCATGGCCTCGGAACAACAATTTCGTCCGGATTTTCGGGGAGCTTTGTCCTATTTTATCGGCGGAGATTCCCTATACCCTGAAGACCATGGATTTGCTTTACACCCTTGGCGTTCCGTGCGTTGGGAGAATACAGGAATCCGGATTTACGACAATATCGCAATTGCCATGGGGAATTACTATTTCTCTCCTGCAGAAGGAGGTAGTGAGGTAAAAGTGGAATACTCTTTTGTGTACCTGAAAGATACAAACGGAACTATTAAAATTACGCTTCACGATTCTCACTTTCCTTACACTCCGAAAGGAAAGCACTGAATTGAAACTGAAACACGCTACAATCGTTCATCAATA
>JAKIZI010000209.1 GCA_022708105.1 Bacteroidota bacterium | reverse complement strand
GCTTTGCCGCGCATGATATTTCCATTTTTTAATACAATGGCAGTTGCCTTTTTGTCATCGCAAAGTATTTGTTCAACGTGGTGTTGCGTAAAGACTTGACCTCCTAACGAAGTGATTGAATTTGCAAGAGAAGAGGCGATTGTATCGCTGCCACCGACAATTCGATAGGCACTTTGTATATAAAAGTTGGTAACCAACGCATGAATATACATCGGAGTTTTATCTTTTACTCCGGCATAAAGAGGCACATTTCCTGCCAAAACATTTTGTAATAGAGGATTTTGGGTGATGGAAGCAATGTAATCGTTGATGCTCGTTTTAATATATTCCGTTTCCATAAAGTTGTTGTTTTCTGCTTCATCTCCGTTGTACAAAGGAGAGGAGGCAGAGATTTTCTTGATATGGTGAATATATGCTTCAATATCTTTACGATTGTGGGGGAATTTTTCGGATAAGGTATCTGTAAAATGTGTATATCCATTGGCAAATTTATAAATGTCTCCCCGGAATGAGATGGTATCAAAGCCATCAGGATCCAACGGACTTAATTTAACATCAGACAGCAAATTAAGATAGTTAAAAAGTGCATGAAGAACTTGCCCGGGTTGC
>JAKIZI010000208.1 GCA_022708105.1 Bacteroidota bacterium | reverse complement strand
TGCCGATAGTGTAGTAACGCACCTAAATGGAATTGTGCCAAACATTACTGATCCTCTACTAAGAGCAAAGTATCTTGGCTTTGTTTCAGTAGTTGCAGTGACAGTTTATGAACTTGCAATCAAGACAATATTTATTGAATTCGCCCAAAGCAAGCATAAAGTATTTGGTAGTTTTACGGAATCTCATTTCGACCGAATAAATGGGCGAATAAAGATCAAAATAATTAAAGATGAATATGTAAAAAGGTTCGGAACTAAATATCTGTCAAGATTTCAAAAATATTTAGAAACCAGGACAACTGAATATTTTCAAACTCACCATCGTGATATAAAAAATTCATATACCAATCTTATTACATGGCGTAATGATTTTGCGCATGAAGGCAGGATCAATACGACCGCAACCTATAATGAGGTAGTGCAAGCTTATGAAGATGGCAAGGAAGTTATTCATTGTCTAGCCGCCAGTATGAAGAGATAAAAGAAAGCACAACCAGATCAATACACCCGATCGCTACGCTCCGGGTGATTTCTTCGTTGAACCTGTAGAAAAAGTCCGATTTTCTGTCAAAAAGCTTGTATCGTGAGCCGCAAACCTTTATAAATATTT
>JAKIZI010000207.1 GCA_022708105.1 Bacteroidota bacterium | reverse complement strand
TGGCTCAAAAATCGTATTATAATAATTTTCAGTAAGATATAAAATTAGAAAAAAAAGCGTGACGAAGTCAGGAAAAATACAAGTAAGGAAGTTATTGCAAAAGAAATTGAAAAACGGAAACGCTTAATTCAAAAGAAAATTGAGCACAATCAAAAGTACCCTTTTGAAAAACAAGCAAAAGAATTTGTTGCAGGTGAATCGTTGATGTATTTAGGCAAAAATTATAAACTAAATATTGTTGATGAACAAATTGACGGGGTTCTTTTTGATAGTAAATTCCTTATAAGCAAAGAGAATCAAAAACAAGCCAACAAACTTTTTAAAGCCTGGTATATAAAATCAGCAAATGAAATCATTACACCAAAAGCAAAAGCTATTGCAAATCAGATTGGTGTAAAATACAATAACATCAATATTCTTGACATTAAGTACCGTTGGGGTTCTTGTACCCCAAAAGACAATATTCATTTCAACTGGAGATTAATTAAAGCTCCAATTACCGTGATAGAATATATAATTGTTCATGAATTGACACATTTATTGGAATCGAATCATACGCAAGAATTTTGGAATCGGGTTTCGGCACAATTACCCAACTACGATAAGGCAAAA
>JAKIZI010000206.1:365-618 GCA_022708105.1 Bacteroidota bacterium | reverse complement strand
CGGCGAGACTATTGAGACCGAAACTGTGAACGTCCGGAAGCAGATCGAGGAAATGAAAACTTTCCGGGAGTATCTGGCAGTTCAGAGAGCTGCCATGCAAGCGGAATCTAAAGCCTGATGGAAATTCCCCGGTGGCAATAGTGCTGCTGGGGAATTTCTTTTTTATCTGCTGGCATGATCTTGCCGATAAGACAAATCTTATAATCTAAAATTACGTATAGAAATTATAAGGATACCAAATCAATGGCGGTAA
>JAKIZI010000206.1:0-280 GCA_022708105.1 Bacteroidota bacterium | reverse complement strand
CCTTTTCTCAGAAATCAGGGTAAAAAGAATGCACACGGTTACACTGAGGGACACACGGAAGTTAATGAAAACAAATATTTGCAATAAAACAGGTTACTTAGATATCTTCGTAAATCGCCTCTCACGCCGGAAACCGGGGTTCAAGTCCCCGTGGGACTACCAAAAATCAATCGAATCAACAAGTTGCAATTCTGAATTCTTCGCCGTGAAACCGTCCTAATTCGCCGACAACCGGAATCGTCAAAAAGTAGCCTGTTCTGGCTCAGCCAAGAAATCCGAA
>JAKIZI010000205.1 GCA_022708105.1 Bacteroidota bacterium | reverse complement strand
ACTTTTTCTTTCTATAAGCTGTTATTATCTTTTTTGGAATAATATTTCTTTGTGGTTTTGGTTTTTTCCTCTTGTGTTTCGGCTGCCAAAATGTGGCACCTTTATACGCTAAATATTGAAGAAAACGTGAGGCAGTTTTATACATTTCAAATACCGTCAACAATTAGCACTTGCCAGCATAGTCAGTCAGTTATGAACGAGCGCCGGGATAAAAAAAGTTATCTGCCATATATTCTGTTTTTTTATTCTTTAGCCGGTATTTTTATCCACCATCCCTTTTAATTCCAATCCGACCTTGAAAAACGGCAACTTCTTCTGTTTCACCTGAACAGTATTTCCTGTCCTGGGATTCCTGCCCTTATAAGCGCCATATTCCCTCACGCAGAAACTTCCAAATCCTCTTATTTCTATTTTGCCGCCATTCTTGAGAGTCTTTGTGAAACCGTCAAAGACAAGATCAATTATTTGTGTCGCCTGTTTATCCGTCAGGTTATTCTTCTTTGCCAACGCATTCATTAAATCTGATTTAGTCATTTTCCGACATCTTTTCCTGCTCTATTTATTCTTGCAAAGATCATATTGCAAATTGCATTTCTGCTCACATACTTGTTTCAAGCCAAC
>JAKIZI010000204.1:357-626 GCA_022708105.1 Bacteroidota bacterium | reverse complement strand
CGCGCTGCTGATCTCTGTAGACGATATCCTTCGCCCTATCAATCTCTCTGATATCATGGAGAGTGTCCTGGTGCTGACGCCACTTAAAAACAATAATCCCAGGTCTCGACTGATCTCCGCCTCGTATTGTTTGCTCCGGGGAAGAATCTCCGTCTTATATTCTCCCGCCCGGTCTCGTGGAACTTTTACCGGTACTTCGCCTATATTCTTGATTGTGAATGAACGATCATAATAACCGTTACGCTGCTTCTCATTACCCATTATTCTTT
>JAKIZI010000204.1:0-301 GCA_022708105.1 Bacteroidota bacterium | reverse complement strand
GTTAAGTAACGGCCAACACTTTCTTTTATGTCTGTCCGGATCATTTCGAACAACTGCTCCGGTTCCTTCTGAATGCTCTTGATTATCTCTCCAATTTCCGCTACGGTAACTTCCAGTTTCATGGTGCTTTCTCCTTTATTTAAAGTTTCTTGGCGAAACCCTTCTAAAGGAAAAGCACCTTTTTTTCTACCTCTCTCTTCGCTCCTTAAATTTTACACAAATTATTTTACACTACCCCTTGTCCACGTCACCCTCCAATTCATAGTTTTTTTCCGGTGCAAATACCCATTCATCCGATCGC
>JAKIZI010000203.1 GCA_022708105.1 Bacteroidota bacterium | reverse complement strand
GATTGTCAAAGAACTTTGTCCACGACGTCTTGGCACTTTTTTTGTCCACGATGTCTTGGCACTCAACATGTAGGCTTATCTCATATTTGAATACATTAGAAAAAGCATACCTCAAATCTGAACAAGGTCCAAAGATATCAGAAATACACAAGCCACTTTGTACTTTTATAAATGATAGCTTAAAGTCATATAATGGAGTTAGGGGCTCTCATGTGCATGTTGCAAGATTTTCGGATGAAGAAATAGATCGGCTTTCAACGCTTGAACTTATGTCGATGGGCAATGATGACTTTGGCAATTTAATGAAGAGCATCTTTCTCCGTAGTTATAGTGCCACAAGAAAGAAATGGGCAGATAAAATTTTAAAAGACAGTATGGAAATTAACAAGATTCTTGAGGTCTACTTTGAAATATTGTCAAAGTTGCTATTTAAGGGTGAACGTTTAATAGTACCAGACAATCATAAGTAGGCACAACAAAGTCAATCCACCCGATCGCAGCCCGCTGGGCTGCTCCGGGTGATGTTGCCGTTGTGCATGGAAGAATTGACAGAATAACATCGATTGTGATATCGGCATACGAACAATATATCGATGGAGGTATTGGTATGCATTCGGTGACTGTATCACCCAAATAT
>JAKIZI010000202.1 GCA_022708105.1 Bacteroidota bacterium | reverse complement strand
ATTGATAGGGTCATTAAGAATATCGAAAGGAACTATAAAGGAGACAAGAAGGAGCAAGCTTTATGTTTAAGGTTGATAGAGCAGACTGGAGCAAGAGCTGATACAGGCAACAATGAGGGAGAGGTAAAAACCTATGGCGCCTCGTCATTGCAGAATAAACACATCAAAGTCAATGATGATGGTTCGGTTGCTGTCGAGTTTATCGGTAAGCATGGCAAACCAAATTATTATAAGGTCAACGATCCGGCTCTGTCAAAGATTTTGAAAGAAAGAGCTGCAAGACCCGATAAAGAGCAGAATGTATTTGATACCGATTACCGAAAGCTTAAAAAGTTTTCAAAAGAGGTCAGTAATAATACCCCGAAAGCTTTCCGGACAAGAATCGGTACCAATAGGGCAAAAGAAGCGGTTGCCAAGATGCCGGTGCCCAAGACAGAAAAAGAATTGATGAAGGCGAAGCTGGCGGTTGCAGAGGCGGTATCCGAGTATTTATGCAACACCAGAAAGGTTTGTCTTGACAAATATATTGATCCAATCGTTTTTAAAGTCTGGAAGATAAAGGGAGAGTAACATGCCAGAAATCCTTGATGAAGATGATCTTGAATACAAGATGGAAGATGAAGATTGGGATTCAACCG
>JAKIZI010000201.1 GCA_022708105.1 Bacteroidota bacterium | reverse complement strand
TAGAACTATCTATTACTGTTTGAAGGGTTGAATAAAGAGATAGATTTGTAAAAACAACACTTAGGAAGTTATTGCCATCACCTCCTTATACATCATATGTTCAGCCGGGATATTAAAATCCTGGTGGATGCTTGTATGCATTAGCAATCTTATCAAGTTGTCCCGAAACATTGAGAAGCTCCATATCATGCCACCGTTGACCCACAACTTGAATGCCTATAGGCAGGCCTTCTTTTGTATATCCCACAGGCATTACAACCACCGGGTTGCCTGTGAGATCGAATATGCTGGTATATGACGCGTTTGCAGCATAGTATTTGATTGGTTTATTATCAACGAGGAAATCTTTCTTATGGAAAGGAAAAACATCAAAATATCTGTCAGGAGTGATATGTTTATAGGCAGCTGTTGTATGAACAGGACACAGAAAAACATCATATCCTGATAAAAAGCGCTCCATTGTTGAAATAAATGTATCCCGTTTAGTTAGTTCTTGAGCCCCTCCCCATTGTCAAGACAGAAAACATGCTGGTTTAAGGTGCATTCGACATGTCTGCACGGTTAAAGGTTAATTCTTCTTCCGGATGATGTCATCATCGGGAACTGGCGTTATCCACAGCCATCTCGGAGCAGCCCTTCCGCT
>JAKIZI010000200.1 GCA_022708105.1 Bacteroidota bacterium | reverse complement strand
TTAGAAAAAACATACTATCGTACACCCTGACAAAAATACCCCTTATTTTTTAAGTATTTAGAAATGCAAAGATACAAATTAATGAAAAATACATCTCTTTTCTTTCTCTCTATTTTTATTAATAGCTCTAATATAATGAAACTTACAATTTCTAAAATAGAAAAAACATACTATGGAACATGACCCCATTCTACCAATCACAACATGGAACAATAAATTTCTTTACACTATTATTGGATTTAAAAATAAATATTGTATCTGAGCCTAATGGCTTCGATATAGAGTCCTGTATTTCTATATATTCCCAAAAATTATTAAATATTAAACTTCTACATAAATTTAAAGTATCTTCCTTATTTTTAAATTTATAAATAACTTTTCCGTATAGATCTAAAGTATCCAAATTTATTTTAGTTACAATTCCTCTATATTCAATTGTTTTCAAATCCGTTCTATATTTTTCACAAGAAAAACGCTTTATGCAAGATACATTTAATAAAACAATCATATTTAATAAAACGACTATCTTAATTACTTGATTCATTCAAAGTTTTCTTTAATTTATTGATTTGATTTTGTTTTCTCTGAAGCTGACTTTTTAAATTTTTTTCTCTTTCATCGTAAAATAATTTCATTAAAATAT